>JAGQVR010000126.1 GCA_020437875.1 Flavobacteriales bacterium | reverse complement strand
TGGACAACAAGCAGGTGACCCCCTGCCTCACCCCCAACTTCGATCCGGACCTGCGGGTGATCGACCTGGCCACAGTGGTCGATCTCGGTGACCGCCAAGTGCTCCTGCCCTACGGCGCCGTGGTCCCCTTCTACAGCGACGGCACCATCCTGTGGCAGGACCGACGAGTGCCCGTGAGCGCGGTGACCAACCACAAGCCCGACCTCGAGCGCGCCGACCTCCTCGAGCTCTACCTGCACACCTTCATGGGCGCTCCCTATCTCTGGGGCGGTCGCACACCCAGTGGCGTGGATTGCAGCGGCCTCACCCAGATGCTCTTCATCCTGATGGGCATCTACCTGCCGCGCGACGCCGGTGATCAGGCCATGGAGGGCGATCCCGTGGAGTTGCTCGATCTCTGCGAACCGGGCGACCTGGTCTTCTTCGACAACGAGGACGGGCGCATCATCCATGTCGGGGTCATCCTCACACGCGGCGATGATGGCTCGCTCCGCGTGGCGCATGCCAGCGGCCGCGTGCGCATCGACAAGCTCGACCAGCAAGGCATCTTCAATGCCGAGGAAGGCAAGTACACGCACCAGCTGCGGATGGTGCGGCGGGTGTTGTGAATCTGATCCCTACGAATGACGAAGCGGGATCATTAGGATCCCGCTTCGTCATTCACTGATGTTCCTGTTCAGAACCGCAGGGTATACTGCATCACGGGCAACAAGGCCAGCTGCGGTACGTGATCGATGCGCTGCGTGCGGTCGTTGTAGTAGTAGTACACCGGCGTGGCCGCGTTCAGCACGTTCTGCACATCCAGTTTGAACTCGTGGCTCACCTTGGGACGCCCGACACGGTAACTGGCCACGATATCGAGCTTGTGCACGGCGCCGGCCTTCTCGCTCCATGCCGGGCTTCCCTCCTTTTCCGTTCCAGCCGCGATGCTTGACGCGAGGTCAATAGGTGTGTAATACTGCCCCCCTTGCAAGGAGTAGCGGAAGCCGGCCATGAGGGTGCGGTCCTTCGCCTCGGGACCGAGCTTCCATTCCTTACCCGCGAGCACGTTGCCCACCGGACCAAGGTTGAAGCGTGAGTTGTGCCATGCGCCGTCCAATGCCTTGTACCTCGACTCGCTGTAGGAGGCTGTGACCATGTAGTGGTAACCGCGTGTGAAGAACTTCTCCAGGCTCACTTCCACGCCACGGTTGTAGCCGGTGCCTGCATTGACCAGCGCCTTGTTCGTGAACCACTCCGCCATGTTGTTCACCGTGAAGGCGCTGGTCGGGTCGTTCTCCACCGGCAGGTCGTACAGATGCTGATAGTAGACCTCCGCCTTCAACTGCATGTCCTCGGCCACTTGTTGTTCGAAGCCCGCCACCACATGCGCCGCGCGGGTCAGGCCCAGTCCTTCGTTGGGACGGACCACGGCCCCGTCCGGATCGACATCCTGTGCCAGGTAGGTCATCAGTCCTTCCGTCTTCGAATGCAAGCCCGCTCCCAGCGTGAAGGCCCGATCAGGGCGTACCTGGTAGCGCAACGCCAATCGCGGTTCCACGCTCGCCGCCTTGTTCAGGTCGAAGTACAGGAAATGCACCCCGCTCGTGAGCGTCCACTGTTCATTCCAGCGCCACTTCCAGCTCGTGAAGGCCTGCATCGTGTTCGCGGATCCGGCGCGGTCCAGATTGAGTACCATGCGCTGGCGATCGGGATCCCAGGAATTCGCGTACATCCGGAAGCGCTCGTTGGAGACGATGATGCCCGAACGCAACTTATGATGCGCGTTGATGCGCGTGTTCACGGTGCTGGAAAGACGGAGCGTCCACTTCGCAAGGTCATCCTTGTGGCGCAGCTCCAATGGCGTTTCGCCCGGCACCGGGCTCTCGGTGTAATCCGTTCCACTGCCATTGCCGCTCATGGAGACGTTGGTGTAAATGAAGCTCTTCTCACCCAGGGTCTTCGTGTGGCTGATCCCGATCACGCCCATCCGCGATCCGAACTCGGCACGCGAGAACAGGGTATCCTCCTTCACCCCAAGATCCTCGTCCACGATCGCGCTTCGACCTCCCAGGCCGTACAGTGCGATGGTCCCATAGTCGGCTGAAGGCAGACGCACCTTGAAGGCCGCATCGGTATAACGCGGAACACCACCGTAATCCACGATGCCCGCACCATCCAGCAGGGCCAAGGTGCTGTAGCGGTAGTTCGCGAGGTAACTGCCTCCATTGGTACCCGGGATCGGTCCTTCGGCGGTGAGGTCGGTGCCGAGAACACCCGCCTTCAGGGTGTACTCCCGCTTGCGGTCGTTGCCGTTGCGCAGGCGCATGTCGAAGACCGCGCTGTACACGTTGCCGTACTCCGCGGTGAACGCACCGGTGTAGAACTCGGAATCGTCGATCATATCGCTGTTGAGCACATTGATGGGACCACCGGTGCTGCCATCATCGCTGAAGTGGTTCGGATTGGGGATCTCCACCCCTTCCAAGCGCCACTGCACGCCTTTCGGTGAATTGCCGCGCACCACCACGGTGTTGTTCCCGGACGGGTCACCCGCCACACCGGGGAAGCTGCTCACCATGCGCGCCGGATCGTTGATGCCGCCAGCGATGCGCGAGGTCTCCTCCACGCTGATCCGACGCGCGCTCACCGTGGCCATGTCATTGCGCAGTTCGCCCTTGCGCTCCGGCGCCTTCACCTCGAACTCCTTCAATTGCGCGACGCTCTCCTGCATGCGCACCTCGAGCACGAGCTCCTTCGCACTGGTGAGCAAGAGGTTGGCCATGCGTTGTTCCTCGAAGCCGACCATGCGGATCTGAAGATCGACCCGTCCGGTGGGCACTTCGTTGATGATGAAGCGACCGTCGAAGTCGGTGGTGGCACCCATGATCGGGTCCGAGCCCGCGATCACCACGGTCGCACCGATGAGCGGTTGGCGCGTATCGGCATCGAGGATGGTGCCCCGGATGGCCTGGGTATTGGCTTGGGCCATCAGTTCGCCGGAAAGAGCGATCAGGACCAGAATGATGAACGCGAGAAGGGCACGGAGGTACATGGGTGGTGTTCGTTTCCCATGGGACAACATGGGCATCGGATACCCCTATCCGAGGGAGAGGAATTATCGCCGAGCTGGGTAAGAACGGCGGAAGACCGCGCGACGCACCAAGCACCGTGCCACGAGGGAGCCCTCCGATCGCGTTACACATGCTGGGAAAACCAGCGGCGCGATCGACTTCGCCTTGATCGTTCCTCCAATGGAGCGACGGAACGAGATCGCTACGCACGTATGGTCCCGGGACCCGGCCGGATCCGTATGGACGGGACGAGCAAAGCGTCCTCAGAACCTGACGCCGATCCCCGCGCGGAATCCGAGCCAGCCTTGCAGCTGCGTGACACCGCCGACCTCTTCGAACAGTAGCTCGCTCGGCGCCAGTTCGCTGAGGTAGGAGGTATGCTCCTCATTGCGCCAATTCGAGACGAGCAGGTTGCACATAGGGCCCGCCGTCACCAGCAGGTGATCACCGATATCGCGCGTGTATTGAAGCCCGAAGCGACCGAGGATGTTCACCGCTTCGACCCATCGGGGCTGTTCCATCACCTGCTCACCCGTGAGTTCGATGTTCAAATGGTCGTGCTTTCCCAGTCTGATCTCCGACCCGAAGCCATAGAGGAAGCCCCAGCGACCCGCGTCATCCACGGCGGGAGAATAGCCGAGGATGTTGTGGAACTGACGTGTGCCTGTGCGCAGGGTCAGTGCCAATGGAAGCACATCGGTCGTGCTCAGGTCCACCCGGTGGTAGCCGCGGCGTGCGAAGCTGAGGATCCCGATGCTGGTTCCACCGATCGAGTCGCTGATGTTGAGTATGCCCACCTGCCAGCCCTTGGAAACCGTGGCATAATTGACCGTTCCCACCTGTCCGCCATGAGCGGTACCGCTCACCGCATTGATCCCGAACGAGAACTGGCCACCGGTGACATCCCCCGCATAGTTCAGGCCGAAACCGACCTGTCCGCCGCTCACCAGCCTTGGTACCACATTGATCCCCAGGGAGACCTGCCCACCCGTTACCGCCCAGGCATAATTGCCACCAAGGCCCACCTGACCGCCACCCACCGAGTCGAGCGAGACGTTCACACCGCCCGCCACCTGCGCACCCGTCACCTTCCGTCCGTAGTTGACACCTCCTGCGATCTGCGCCTTCTTCACATTCTTCGGTGTCACGTTCACGCCACCGGAGATCTGGGTACCGTCCACATCCTGTGTCGCCACATTACATCCCCCGCTTATCTGCACACCCGTCGATCCACCCTTCACCACGTTCGCGCCGCCCGCCACCTGCACACCGTTCAGGGCACCCCACACGGTATTCCCGAACCCCGCGATCTGCACCCCTTCCAAGGTCCGCATGGTGTGATTGATGGCGCCCGCTATCTGCACCCCTTTCGTATCACGACCGACCAGGTTGGTCAGGCCCGCGATCTGCATGCCCTGCACCTCGTGCGTCTCGATATTGGCAACTCCTCCGATCTCGAACCCCTTCAACCCGCGGGAATAGCCGGCCAGTACGTTGAGCGACAAACCGTTCACTGCGATCGGTGCGATGTCCTTGTTGCTGCTCAGCGTTGGTACGAAGGAGATCTGCCAGTGGCGGAATTCTGCGAGGTCGAGGTTCTCGGCCAGATCGAATCGGGCGTCAGGCACCAGCAATCGCGCAACACCCAGGTCCTCCACGCCGCATCGGTCGTAGAGGCAGAGCGGATCCACGGGTCGAAGGATGGAACGCTTCTGCAGTGCCAGGCGCGGCATCACACCATCGCGTCCCACATACACCACGGTATCATGGTACTCCTTGCGCATCACGAGGATCGCGGTCCGGTCGCGTTCGCCCGACACTTCCAACTCGAAGGTGCCAAGCCCGTCCGTTGACGTGGCATGCTTGCCGTCCACCTCATGCACGAAGGCCTGTGCCACGGGACCACCACCATCCGCATCGTACACGGCGCCCTTGATCATGAACCGCTGTTTGGCCCCGCTCCTGTCCAACAGGATGACGTGGTTGCCCGTCTCCTTCAGCTCGAAACGTTTGCCCACCAATTCCCGCAAGGCTGACTCAACGGTCCCGTTCACGGCAAGGTCCACCAGGCTATCGTTGTTCACCGCAGCCGCGTTGTAGCTCAGTTTGAAACCACCGTCGCGTGCGATGAGCGCCAGCCCTTCGGAAAGACGAACACGGTGAGCATCGACCCGTACCTGACGTTCGAGGATGGATTGTGCCACACCGAAGCCCGGCAGCAGCAGCATCACGAGGATCATCCTCCACCGATCAACAACCGGGGCCATCGAGCAGGTAGGTTCCTGGCGCACCCTGTGTGAGCGTGAGGCCATAAGTATCCGCTATCACCCGCAGGATGTAGTCGATCGGCTCATCCTCGAAGGTGGCGGTGAGCACGCAACGTTCCAGGCCTTCATGCGCGAGTTGCACGCGTACCTGGAACAGCTGCTCCAACTGGGCGACGACGGCCGACATCGGTGCCTGCTGGAACTGGATGATGCGATCACCGAAGACCGTGGCCGGTGGCGCTGGTAGGCGCTCCAGCAGGTGCGCGGTCTTGTTGAAGCGTGCGTATCCGCCAGCCTCGAGGAACACGGTATCGCCCTCCGCCTCCACCCGCACCTTGCCATGACGCACCCGCACGAGCACGCTGGACGATGTGTCGAAGGCGCTCACCTCGAAGGCGGTGCCCAGCACGGTGACCGTCACCGCTTCCGTGGTGACCACGAAGGGCCGCGCCTCATCTCTTTCCACTTCGAAGTAGCCTTCACCGTGCAGGGTGATCCGGCGTTCATCCTTCATGCGCACGTTCGCGCGGGAGCCGGGTGATAGCACCACGGTGCTCTTGTCCTTCAGTACGGTGCGCAGGTGTTCGGTCGTTGCCATGAGCTCTTGGGGGCGTTGATCGTTCCAGTATCGAACACCGACGAAGAGCCCAATGAGAACAGCCGCCGCCGCGACCCAGCGCGTGAGCATTCGGCCGCGATGTAGGGGGATCACGCGTCCACGGCCTTCCGCTTCAGCTATCCGTGCCTGCAGCTGGGACCATGCCCTATCCACGTCCACCCCGGGTGCGGCGCTTCCGGCACCAAGCTCCCAGATCGAGCGCATGTGCTCGAACTCGGCCGCGTTGGCCGGGTCGGCAGTCGCCCAGGCTTCCACGGCCAGGCGCTCCTCCAGCGAGGCTTCCCCGCTCAGGTAGCGGGCCAGCGATCCGCTGGTGCTATGACCTTCTTCGTTCAATGTGTTCGTCCCTATGACATCGTCCTCCCGGAATACCCCTATCCTACCTGTTCAACAACCACCACAGCCAGCCGAGGATGGTCACCGGCATCAAGTCCGCCAGTTCCTCTCGCAAGGTCTTCAGCGCCTTTCCCATCTGGTTCTCCACCGTCTTCACCGAGATGCCCAACCGATCCGCGATCTCCTGGTACTTCAATCCCTCGTTCCTGCTCAGCTTGAACACCTTCCTTCGCTCCTCCGGCAGGCCCTCGATGGCGGCATGTACACGGGCGGTGCGCTCGGTGAACTCATCCTCAGACCGTTCCTCCTGATCAGCGGATCCATCCACTTCTTCGTTGATGCTGCGCACCCTTCCCTGCACCTTCAAGGCGTTCAAGCAGCGGTTACGGACGGACTGGAAGAGATAGGCCTTCAACGAGCTTGTCACCTTCGTGCGTTCGCGGTCCATCCATAGCCGGAAGAAGAGGTCCTGCACGAGGTCCTCCGCCTTGTCCGCATCCTTCACATACTGCTTGGCGAATGCGCACAAGGGCCCGTAATGCAGCCTGAACAGCGCCTCGAAAGCGTTGCGATCACCGGCGGCGATTGATGCGAATTCCATGTGCGTTCGGGGCCGAAAGTAGGAGCCTCCCGGATAGCGGGCATTACCCAAAAGAGACATAACTTCAGGTTCTTCCCGATGCTCGCGACTTTCCGTCACGGATATTGCTTCCGATACTGCCAGTCTTACCGATTCATGGCCATGGTGCATGAGTTGTTCGGACTGCGTGCCATCCTACGGTGTGCAAACCCATCAACATGGACCTGAACAAATTCACCATCCGATCCCAGCAGGCCATCCAGCAGGCGCAGACCATCGCCACCGGCTTCGGTCAGCAACAGGTGGAGAACGGCCATCTGCTCAAGGGCATCATGGAAGTGGACACCGATGTGGTCCCCTTCCTCCTCAAGAAACTGAACGTGAACCTTCCTGTGCTTCAGCAGGCACTGGATCGGATCGTGCAAGGCTATCCGAAGGTGAGCGGTGCGCAACTCACCCTCTCCCGTTCGGCCGGCACCACCCTGAACAAGGCCCTGGCCTCGTTGAAGGAGTTCGGCGACGAGTACGCCAGCGTTGAACACCTGCTCATCGGCATCCTGGAGAGCGGCGACAACGTGTCGCAACTGCTGAAGGACGCTGGCGTGACCCAGAAGGACCTCGTGGCCGCCATCAAAGAACTGCGCAAGGGACAGCGCGTGACGAGCCAGAGCCAGGAGGACACCTACAACGCACTGAACAAGTACGCGAAGAACCTGAACCAGCTCGCCAAGGAGAACAAGCTCGATCCGGTGATCGGCCGTGACGAGGAGATCCGGCGCGTGCTGCAGATCCTATCGCGGCGCACCAAGAACAATCCGATCCTCATCGGCGAACCCGGCGTGGGCAAGACCGCGATCGCCGAAGGCATCGCACAACGCATCGTCAGTGGCGACATCCCTGAAGACCTCGCCAACAAGCAGGTCTACAGCCTGGACATGGGTGCGCTCGTGGCCGGCGCCAAGTACAAGGGCGAATTCGAAGAGCGGCTCAAGGCCGTGGTGAAGGAGGTCACCAGTAGCGATGGCAGCATCATCCTCTTCATCGACGAGATCCACACGTTGGTGGGTGCCGGTGGTGGTGAAGGCGCCATGGATGCGGCCAACATCCTGAAGCCCGCCCTGGCACGCGGTGAACTGCGCAGCATCGGTGCCACCACACTCAACGAGTACCAGAAGTACTTCGAGAAGGACAAGGCCTTGGAACGCCGCTTCCAGAAGGTGATGGTGGACGAGCCCTCCGAGGCCGACGCCATCAGCATCCTGCGAGGGCTGAAGGAGAAGTACGAGAACCACCACAAGGTGCTGATCAAGGACA
>JAGQVR010000125.1 GCA_020437875.1 Flavobacteriales bacterium | reverse complement strand
GTCGCCTTCACGCTGAAACTGATGTCCGAACCCGTCCGTGCGAAGAAGGGCTGATCCACCGAGTTCCGCGAGATCTGGAACTGGTAAGCGAGCACGTTGCTGTTGCCATTGACGAAGTCGAAGACCACGCTGCCACTGCTGAAGTTGCGTAGGTCGTAGTTCTGGTAGCTCTGTGACAAGCGCAGGATGAAGTAATCATCCGGCCAGGTGAGGCGCTTACCCAGCCCGACCGTGGCACCCCAGATCACCAGCTTCTGCAGGTTCGGGTTCCGGATCCGCCCCGCGTCCGTATCGATGTAAGTGCGCTCCCCGTTCGATTGCACGGAGCAGTAGCCGGAGAGGCTGAGTGAGTTCGGCTTGCGTCCCCCCAGCCACGGTTCCACGAAGCTCAGGCTGTAGCTCTGGAAGAAGCGGCCGTTCGTCTGAGCACGCAGGTTCAGGGTCTGGCCGTCACCGGCCGGCAGCGGCGCCCAGGCTCCCTTCTTGAAGGTGTTGCGCAGGCTGAAGTTGGTGAATGAGACACCAAGTGAGAGCACTACGCGCCCGGCCCCCCAACCACCACTCAACTCCAGCCGGTCGCTAGGTTTCTCCTCCACGGTGTACTCGAGGTCCACCGTGCCTGTGCGCGGGTCCTGGATCGGATTCACGCCCAAGGTCTCCGGGTTGAAGTAACCCAGGGTGCTCAGTTCGCGTTGGGTCCGGATCACATCGCTGCGGTTGAAGAGCTGTCCCGGCTTCGTGCGGATCTCCCTTCGGATCACATGTTCGTTCGTCTTGCTGTTCCCCTTGATCAGGATGCTACGTATCCGGAACTGCCGCCCCTCGCGGATCCGCAGGTCCAGATCGATGCTGTCGCCCTCCACCAGCAGTTCCACCGGGTCCGGATAGAAGCTGAGGTAGCCATCATCCATGTAGAGCGAGGTGATGTCGCGACCAGTGGGGTTCATGTACAGTCGGCTGTCCAGCAGCTTCTTGTTGTACACGTCACCCTTCTGGATGTTCAGGATCGAGAGGAGCGTGTCGGTGCTGTGTTTGGTGTTGCCGGTGATGGACACATTGCGCCAGTGGAACTTGGCCCCTTCATCCACCGTGACGCGGATGCCGATGCGCTTGCTGCTCACATCGTACACCGTGTCCTTCACGATGGCGGCGTTCCGGTACCCCTTCTCGTTGTATACATCGAGCACCGCGTTCTTGTCCGCTTTGAACTCGTTGCTGATGAATTTGCTGCCGCCGAAAAGGTTGTACCACCGCTTGCGCCTTGTCTTCTTCATGGCGCGCCGCAGCCGTCGGTCGCTAACGCTCTCATTCCCCACGAATTCGACCTCCTTGATCTTCACCTTCGGTCCCTTCTCCACCTTGATGATCAGTAGGTCGCTGTTCTCGGGGGCCGTTCGCGCCGTGTCCGCTCGTTGGATGATGTCCACCGTGGTGCGCAGGAAACCCTTTTCAACGAAGTACTTGCGGATGACCGTGCGGGTGTTGGCCACCACCGCGTCGTTCACCTGCTGGCCGCGGATGAGCTGGATCTCGTCGCGCAACTTGTCGCCCTCGTTCTTGGTGACACCCTCGAATTTGAAGCGCGAAAGACGGGGCTTCTCCGTGACGATGATGTGCAGGAAGATCGTCCGCCCGCGGATCTCGGCCGCCTCGATGCTGATGTCGCTGAACAGCTTCTGCTCCCAGAGGTTCTCGATGGCGCGGCTGATGCGTTCACCCGGGATGGTCACCTTGTCGCCGACCTGGAGGCCGGTGAAGAGCTTCACCGCGTTCGGGTCCGTGGTCCTGGTCCCGCTCACGGTGATACCACCGATCTCATATTCGAGCGGCACGGCAGGGTCCATCACCGGCTGCTTGGTGACCTGCGCCATGGATGCGATCACCGAGAGACCGAGGAGGAAGGAGAGGAGCGCGCGCATCATCCGGGGGTCACTTGTTCGCTGATGAGGCCGAAGCGACGCTCGCGGCACTGGTAGTCGATCACCGCCTGGAACAGGTGTTCCTTTCGGAAGTCCGGCCACATCACCGGCGTGAACCAGAGCTCGGCATAGGCGATCTGCCACAACAGGAAGTTGCTGATCCGGTGCTCTCCACTGGTGCGGATCAGCAGCTCCGGGTCGGGCATGCCGGCCGTACTGAGCCGGTCGGCGACCGTGGCTTCGGTGATGGCTTCCGGATCCAACAGCCCTTCCTTCGCCTCCCTGGCGATGGCACGGGCCATGCCCACCATTTCCCAGCGTGCACTGTAGCTTAGGGCCAGTGTGATGGTGATCCTATCGTTCTTGGCGGTGGCCGCGATGGCGTCCAGCAGCGTGGTCCGGCAGCTCTCCGGCAGGGCGGCGGTGTCTCCGATCGTGTTCAGGCGCACCCCGTTCGCATTCAGCTCCTCCAGCTCACCAACGACCGTCTTCACCAAGAGGTCCATCAACGCATCCACCTCCGGTTTCGGACGGTTCCAATTCTCCGTGCTGAAGGCGTACAGCGTCAGGTACCCCACCCCGATCTCCCGGCAGGCCACCAAGGCCTCGCGCACGGAACGCACGCCATTGGCATGGCCCACCACCCGGTGCTCGCCCTGGCGCTCGGCCCACCTGCCGTTGCCATCCATGATGACGGCGATGTGCCGCGGGACCCGCTTGGGGTCGATACGCTGCTTCAGCGCTTCCTGATTGTCCTCGTGGCTTTCCAAAACGGGGTGCAAAGATCGCCAAAAGGCTTGGATCAGCGCCGCTTGCGCATCCAGTTGTACTGTTCCTCGCAATCGGAGAAACGGGAGATGATGTAGGTCACGGAAAGACCCGTGTACTGGTACCAATCCCGGGTGTCGGCATCGCCGCGGGCACGGCCTTCGTTCGGGTATTCGGGAAGCTGTCCCAGGACACCAGGGTCGGCCAGGATGGCTGCCAGCGGTCCGTTCTCGAAGGCCAGCAGGTCGCGGTCCACGTAGGTGCCGCTCACATCGTCGATGTAGTCCGTGTAGGTCCGGCGCAGGCCCCACTCCACCTGGAAGTCGAGCCGCCCCACGTTCCATTTGAAACCGACCCCGAATGGGATGCTCACGTGGTCCACAGCGTACACATCCGAACCCGGCCGGGCCGTGGTCCCCTGGCCTTCGGTGCCCAGAGGCTGCAGGTCATACCATTCACCGTCCAGTTCAGCCTGCGGGGAAGCACGATAGTAAGCCAGGCCCGCGAATACGAACGGCGTCCACATCTTGCTGTCCTTGTCCTTGCTCCGGTACTTGCGGAAGTTCACCTCCACGAGTGCGGACATCTCGATCAAGCGGGCCTTGAAGTGAAGGTTCCGCAGCAGCTGCAGCGTATCGGAGGAACGGCTGTCGTAGGCCTGAAGGGTGCCATTGAGCGCCTGCAACCGAACGGCGTAGCGATCACTGAAGTTGTAGCGGTAAAGCACCCCGAAGGCCAGTTTGGTGTCCTTTGGATAATGCCTGTAAGGGTTGAGGTCGCCGATGTAGTAGGTCACACCACCGGTGATGCCCAATTCGCTCACCTGGGCACGAAGGCCGGATAGGCTGGCGAACGCAAGTATCAGGATCAGGTGGCGGAGCATCCGTCGTGGAACGTGCGGGACCGTGGTTTGGTACGTGGCTCGCGACGCGCCGCGAAGGTAATTCAGGCCCTCGGAGGGCCGGAGCGCACGTCCAGCCCCCAGCTCAGCTTGGTGCGCAGGGTGTCCAGGAAGTCCGTGTTCTCCAGCTGCACCATCTTCACCGTGAAGCCCGCTCGCTGGATGGTGATCAGGCTCTGCCCGTCGATGCTGACGTTGCGCGAGTCGAGGTTCATCAGGCACCGGTCCGAACGGGCTTCCAACCGCAGGGTGATCGTGTAATGGTCCGGGATCACGAAGGGCCGCACGTTCAGGTTGTGGGGGCAGATCGGGTTGATCACCAGCACGTCCGAGGTAGGGTAGAGGATGGGACCGCCACAGCTGAGCGAATAGGCCGTGGAACCTGTGGGTGTTGCGATGATGAGGCCGTCAGCCCAGTACGTGTTCAGGTAGTCGGCGCCGAGGTGCACGTGAACGGCGATCATGCTGCTGCTCTCCCGCTTGTGGATGCTCACCTCGTTCATCGCGAAATTCAGCCGCCCCAAGGCCTCCTGGTGGTCCGTCACCTCCAGCAGGGAGCGCTCCTGCAGCAGGTAGCGCCCGCCCATGATCGAGGCCAGCGCGTATTCCACCGTGTCCAGGCGCACATTGCTGAGGAATCCGAGGCGCCCAAGGTTGATCCCAAGGATCGGGATCTCCGCACGGCCCACCCAGGCCACCGTGTCGAGCAGGGTGCCATCGCCGCCGAGGCCGATGCAGAGGTCCAGGTCGGTCTCCCGCAGGTCCTCCATCGGAAGCACCGGCCAGGCTGGTTCCATGCCCGACTCGTTCAACCAGGCCGCAAGCGCAGGGGAAAGCAACGGCTCCATGCCGTGCGCCACCATTCGTGCGATGGTGCCGACCACCAAGGGAGCGCTCTCCGCCTCCATCGCCCGACCGTTCACTCCGATGCGCATCCGTCAGAAAGGTTGTGTGAAATGTAGGAAGAAACCATGCTCTCCCTGGTCGTTCACCGAGTACTCGGCACGCAACACCTGGTCATAGCTCGTCACCAGGTCCAGGCCGATGCCGTTGCCATTGACCCATCGGTTCGCCAGGAAGTTCTGCGCGGCATACCGGCTGTCCCATACGTGCCCGAGATCGCTGTACAGATCCAGGTACAGGGCGAAGTAGACGGTGCGGAAGGCCTCCAGTGGGATGTGCTCCACCCGGTAGGTGCGAGGCTTGATCAGCTGGAAGATCAGGTTCGCCTTGCCCAGGACGAAGTGTTCCCCATCGATCACGTTGTACTCATAGCCGCGTACATAATGGCCGTATCCAAGTCCTTCCTGCACGAAGTAGGGCGGGGTGCCGAAGGTGTATTTGCCGCGTGCCGAAAGACCCAGGGTCCACTTCTCATGCAGGTGGAGCCAGCGTTTGGAAGTGGCGTAGAGGGTGGTGATGTCCGGAGAGGCGATGTCCAGCAAGCCAAGCCCGTACCGATCGATGCGCGCTTCCTGGTAGTGGCCCCTGCGTGGGAAGGCCCTGAAGTCGCGCCGGTCCCAGATGAAGGAATAACCCAGGGTGAAGAAGCGGGTCTCCTTGGCCGGTCCGTCGAAATAGTCCAGTGCGCGTTGGATGATGGTGTCACGCGCCTCGGCCTGGGTATAGCGCAAGCGCCAGGTGTGCCGGATGTCATGGCTCCGGCGCAGGGTCATCTCCACATCGGACTTCCATTGTTCCCGGTTGCTTCCGGCCGGTTCGCGGATCAGCGTGCGGATGTTCTCCACGGTTCCGGTCGTTATCTCGCTCTGCTCCTCGTAGCTCAAGCCGGCACTGATCCCCCAGCGTTGATCGCGTGTGAGGTTCGGCACCTTGTAGCGCAGCGCGAACTGGCGGGTGTAACCGAACTGCGCCTTGATGTAGCCGGTCTCGTTGCGGCCCCGCAGGTTGTACCGGTACAGGTAGAGGCCGTAGTTCACGCGGTCGAAGTCGCGGGTGAGCCACCATGTGTTGAAGTTCGGGTCGGCCAGATCGAAGATGATCGCGGGCCACAGGTACCAACGCTCGTTCACCGTCACCTCCACCATCACATGCCCCTGGTCCAGGTAGAGCGGTGATACGGACACGGTGTTGAAGAGCCCTGTGTTCATCAGGTTCTGTCGGCTGCGTTCCAGGCGCTGGTACAACACTTCGTGGCTCAAGGAATCACCCTCGAACACCACCAGTTCCCGCAGGATGATGCGCGCCTTGGTCGTCCGGTTCCCACTGATGGCGATGCCCATGACCTCCACGCCGCCTGCCTTGGGTGTGCCGGACTGCGCCGTCGCAGGACCGATCAGGAAGAGCAGCAGGAACGGGAACAGGGCGCGGCGCATGCCGGCGGATCACAGGTTGATGAAGCGCATCAGCTCCTCGTACCGGCCGCGCAGGTCGTCATGGAACCGGGAGCCCTGGTAGGTGGTCTTCACCATGATCTCATACCGCTCGAAGCTCTGTAGGATGTCGCTGACGTCCTCCCGGTTGATCTTCAGGGTCACCTCGAGGCGGTTGCTATCCGGAAGGGTGTGGCTGTACACACTGAGGATCTTCGCGTCGTTGCCTTCGACGATCCGGGCGATCTGGTGCAAACTGTAATCGACCTGGTTCATCTCCAACACCACGATGCTCCCGGGTTCATGGATGTTGGCCACTTCAGCCAGCTTGCGCAGGGCTTCATGTTCGGTGATGGCGCCGAGGTAGCGCCCCATCTCGTCCAGGACCGGCACCACCGTCAGGCCGCGCTCGGTGAAGAGGCGCATCACGTCATAGATATGCTGGTCGCCACGGATGAAGGGGATCTCGACCTGGTCCATCACTCCGCTCACCAGGCCGTGTGCATCGTTCCGGTCCACGAGGTCCTGCTCGCGTACAAGACCCACCAATCGGCCGCCCTCCACCACAGGAAGATGACCGACCTTGAACTCCTCTAGCCAGTCCAGGGCACGGGAAACATCGTCCTGCGGCCGCAGCGGCGGGATATCCATGGTGATGAGGTCGATGGCGTGCATATGGCGTCCCGTGCCCCCGCACACATGGCCTTACTTTTGGCCACCCTTGGCGGGTGGAACAAAGTAAGTGGATAGGGATGACGCGGCTGAGCGTGAACATCAATAAGCTGGCCACATTGCGCAACGCGCGCGGCGGCAACAACCCGGACGTCGTCCGCTGGGCCCTGGACATCGAGCGTTTCGGTGCGCAGGGCATCACGGTGCACCCAAGACCGGACGAGCGGCATATCCGGAGGGCCGATGTGCGCGCCCTGCGCCCCGTGCTCACCACCGAGCTCAACATCGAAGGCTACCCCTCCGAGGACTTCATCGACCTGGTGCTCGAGGTGCGACCGGACCAGGTCACACTGGTCCCCGACCCTCCAGGGGTTCTGACAAGCAACGCGGGCTGGGATACCCGCGCGCACCAGAAGGCGTTGAGACAGGTGATAGCACGGTTCAACGAGGCGGGCATCCGCACTTCCATCTTCACGGGTACGGACACCGAGCTGATCGCGCTGGCAGCAGAAACGGGAACGGACCGGATCGAGCTCTATACCGAACCCTACGCTGCGAATTACAGTCGCGACCGGGAAAGCGCCGTTGCTCCTTTCACGGCGGCCGGTATGCGTGCCAGGGAGCTGGGCCTCGGCCTCAATGCGGGCCATGACCTGGATCTGGCCAACCTGGCCTTCTTCAAGACGATGGTACCTGATCTGCTTGAGGTGTCCATCGGGCACGCATTGGTGTGCGATGCGCTCACCTACGGCATGGAGAACACGGTACAACTCTATCTCCGGCAACTGCGATGAGCACAGTGGACCTCTTCTACCGCCGTTCCGGCAGGGAAGGAGCGACTCCGGTGGTGATCCTGCATGGACTCTTCGGCACCAGTGACAATTGGGGTTCCGTGGGCCGCGAACTGGCTGAACCCTCGGATCCACATGCGCCAGCCTTGGACGTGATCCTCGTGGACCTGCGCGACCATGGCCGTTCTCCACACACCGATGCGATCTCCTATCCCATCATGGCCGCCGATGTGCATGCACTGTTCGAGAAGCTGGGCCTTCGGGAGGCGGTGCTCGTCGGGCATAGCATGGGCGGCAAGACGGCCATGACCTTCGCGCAACGCTGGCCTGAACTGCTGAAGAAGCTCGTGGTCATCGACATTGGACCTAGGGAACACCAGAACAACCAGGCGCACATCGTGGAGGCACTGCGCACCACGGACCTTGTTCCGGGCCGCACTCGCAAGGAGGTGGAGGCGCACATCAGTACCATGGTGAAGGAGCCCGGTGTGGTACAGTTCCTGATGAAGAACCTGTATTGGCGCACGGAGGACCGATTGGATTGGCGCGTGAACGTGCCGCTGCTGGACCGCGAGATCCAGGCGATACTCGCCGCGATCGACCCGGAACGGGTGCGCGTGCCCACGGTCTTCATCCGCGGTGGCCAGAGCGGCTACATCCTGCGCGAGGACATCCCTGCGATCAAGGAACAATTCCCGAACAGCGTCGTGGAGACGGTTCCGTATGCAGGACACTGGGTGCATGTCCAGGCTCCGGACGAGGTCATCGCCACCATTCGGGCAAGCGCAGCGGAATGATCAAGTGGGTCGTTTGCTCGGTGTTCCTGCTTGGTGCGAGCCTCGCGCGGACGCAGG
>JAGQVR010000124.1 GCA_020437875.1 Flavobacteriales bacterium | reverse complement strand
GAAGATGCTCGCCGCGACCCTACAGGCGCTGCACAACGCGATCCCCTTCCTACCCGTTCGGGACAATGGCCGACGACCGGAGGTGCTGCAGACGGATGCGCTGGCGGGAACCGGTATCACGGCGCTCTGGACGCACGTGCTGGGGCTGTTCGAGCAGGACCTGGCGAGCGGTCGTGTTCAGGCGCGACGCACGGAGCAGCAGGTGGGTTGGATGAGGCAGGCGATCGAAGAGGGCCTTCAGCGCTTGTTGCAGGCGACACCCGGCATGGACCAGACCCTTTCCGGGCTGACGGAAGAGGTGCGAACGGGGCGGATGGGCGCGTTGAAGGCCGCAGAAGCCGTGCTCGAGGCCTTCAGAAAAGGCGGCGAACGTCTTCCTTGATCACCACGAGGCACTCCTGCGAAGGGGTGTGCGAGAGCTTGGCGACGTTCTCGAAGATCCGTCGGCTCAGCTCGGTACCTGACGGCGTGTCCCCGGTCTGTTCGTAGCTCAGGTTGATCAGCCGGATGGTCTCCTCCTTGGCCTGCCGCACCTTGGACCAGGCCTTGTCGCTCACGTAGATCTGCTGGGTCACGTTGTGTTCGAACTCCTCGCGGATGGTGGCCACAAGTTCGGCATGGAACATCCGGGCGCTCATATTCCCCTTGTGTACCCGCAGGAGCAGGGCCCCAGGTGCGATGCGTTCGGCGAAGAGGGCCAGCCGTTCGTAGGCCTGCAGGCGCAGTGGCAGCGTGTGCTTGTGGTCGTCCTTGCGCACCTCGGCCATGCGCTCGGCCGCACGTTCGGCCGCGCGGGAGTTGAAGAACTGCTTGAGGATGTAGAAGGCGGTGAGGAAGACCACCACCGAGGGCAGCACGGCCACCAGGACCTGTACGAGGGGATCGTTCATGGTTGAAAAGACGGTGGACGAATATCGGGATCCACGCGCGCCTGTGGGATAACGCCCGGAACAGGGGCGTTAGTTTTGCGCCCGTGAAGATCGCTGTGCCCGCCATCCGGTGGGTGCCGCCCCAACAAGAGACCATGCGACTTTCCCCGACCGTTGCCGCCATCGCCGAACCGGCCACCCTGCTCATGGCCCGCCGGAGCCGCGAATTGCGCGCGCAAGGCCGTGACATCATCGATCTGAGCCTCGGCGAACCGGACCACGACCCGCCCGCCTTCGCGCTGGAGACAGCCCAGGAGGCCATACGCGGCCCCTGGCACAAGTACCCACCGGTGAACGGCTACCTCGACGTGCGCCAGGCCATCGCCATGAAGTTCGAGCGCGACAACGGCCTGCACTACACCGCCGACCAGATCGTGGTGAGCACCGGCGCCAAACAATCGCTGGTGAACGTGGTGATGAGCCTCGTGGGTCCGGGCGACGAGGTCGTGATCCCCGCCCCTTACTGGGTGAGCTATTCCGAACAGGTGCGCCTCTGTGGTGGCACCCCCGTGATCGTGCATTCGACGCTGGAGGAGAACTGGAAGCCACCGATCGCCCGCATCGCCGCGGCCGTGACGGAACGCACGCGGTTGATCATGTTCAGCTCGCCCTGCAACCCGAGCGGCAGCGTGCTCACGCACGCGGAGCTCGAGGAACTGGCGGAGGTCGTACGACGCCACAAGGACCTGTACGTGATGGCCGACGAGATCTACGAGCACATCGTGTTCGAGGGCCAGCACCTGAGCTTCGCAGCGTTGCCCGGCATGGCCGAGCGTACGATCACGGTGAACGGCTTGAGCAAGGCCTTCGCGTTGACCGGCTGGCGTCTCGGTTACATCGGCGCGCCGCTCTGGATCGCCCAGGCGGCCACCAAGGTCCAGGGACAGTTCACCTCCGGGGCCAACAGCATCGCACAGCGTGTGGCCAAGGCCTGCGTGGAGGCCGACCCCGGATCGCTGGCACCCATGCGCGCCGACTTCCTCCGCCGCCGCGATCTCGTCCTGCGTGAACTGGATGGCATCCCGGGATGGCGTTGCAATGTGCCACAGGGTGCGTTCTACCTGCTGCCCGATGTGAGCGCGAGCATCGACGGTCGCTCGATCAAGGGCAGCGTGGACCTGAGCCTGCACCTCCTGGACAGCGTGGGGGTGAGCCTTGTGGAAGGGGCCTCCTTCGGAGCGGAGGGCACCCTGCGGATCAGCTACGCCACGAGCGATGACAAGCTCACGGAAGCGATGCGTCGTGTGGCACGCGGCATCGCCGAACTCGAGCCGGCATGAGCAAGGGATTCGATGCACTATTGGATCACGCACGCCATTCCACCGTGCTGGTGGTGGGCGATGTGATGCTGGACGCCTACCTATGGGGTCGGGTCGAACGCATCTCGCCAGAAGCACCCGTGCCCGTGGTGCATGTCCAGGAGCGCAGCGCCCGGCTGGGTGGCGCGGCCAATGTGGCCCTCAACCTGCATGCCCTCGGTGCCACGCCCGTGGTGCTCAGCGTGATCGGTGACGATGCCACCGCGGATTCGCTGACGACCTGCTTCAACGATGCCGGCCTCGACACCACCGGCCTTATCCGCAGCAAGGCCAGGCCCACCACCGTGAAGACCCGCGTGATCAGCGGGCACCAGCATGTGGTGCGCGTGGATGAGGAAAGCACGCGCCCGCTCGACGCGCGGGAGGAGGCCCTCCTCGTTGAACGCATCATCGCGGTTATCGCCGAGCGGAAACCGACAGCCGTGATCATCGAGGATTACGACAAGGGCGTGATGACAGCCGATACCATCGCAGGCACCATCGCTGCGGCCACGGAAGCGGGCATCCCGGTGGCGGTGGACCCCAAGTTGCGGAACTTCCTGCGCTACCGTGGCGTGACGCTCTTCAAGCCCAACGTGAAGGAATTGCGCGAGGGACTGAAGGTGGACGTGAACGGTGCCGATATCGCGAGCGTGCGGAACGCCGTGGACCGGCTCGAGCAGGAATTGCGCAACACCATGACGATGGTGACGCTGAGCGAGCACGGCGTGTACGCGCACGACAAGGACAAGGAGCACCACCTACCGGCCCATCCACGCAAGATCGTGGACGTGAGCGGTGCGGGCGACACGGTGATCGCCGTGGCGGCGCTGGCCCTGGCGCAGGGCCTTCCCGTGGACCGGATCGCCGCGCTGAGCAATTTGGCCGGCGGACTCGTGTGCGAGGAGGTCGGTGTGGTACCCATCGACCTGGACCGCTTCCGCCGCGAGGCCGAGGCCGCAGCCATCCTGTCATGAGCGTGACCCCGTATGCCGAGGATGGCAGCAAGCGCGAGCAGGTGGAGCGCATGTTCGATGCGATCAGTCCGAAGTACGACCTGCTGAACCGCGTGTTCTCCATGGGCATCGACCAGCGCTGGCGACGCCTGGTGGTCAGGAAGCTGGGCGAGGAGCCCGTGGGTCACCTACTGGACGTGGCCACCGGAACTGCGGACCTGGCGATCATGGGTGCCCAGGCGGCCGACCGCGTGACCGGGGTTGACATCTCGGAAGGGATGCTGAAGCACGGACGCGTGAAGGTGGAGGAAGCCGGCCTTGCGGAGCGCATCACGCTGCAGCAGGCCGATTCGACGGCACTGCCCTTCGCCGATGCCAGCTTCGATGCAGTGACCGTGGCCTTCGGTGTCCGGAACTTCGAGGACCTGGAGCGTGGCCTGGCCGAGATGATACGCGTGTTGCGACCCGGTGGTCGCCTGTACGTGCTGGAGTTCTCGCGGCCACAACGAACCCCCATGCGGCAGTTGTTCCGCTTCTATTTCCACCGGGTGATGCCCGTGGTGGGCCGCCTCGTGAGCAAGGACAGCGCGGCCTACACCTACCTGCCGAAGAGCGTGGACGCCTTCCCGGAGGGGTCACGTTTCCTTGAGCTGCTGTCGCGGGCCGGCGGCAGCGAGGTGGCGGCCCGTTCGCTCACAGGAGGCATCGCCACGCTTTACACCGCCCGGAAATAGGCACGCCCCACAAGGATCCGTCCCTACTTTCGTTCCCCAACGTGATGCCGCCCGTCCTGCGTTCGTTCCTGCTTCCCTTCCTGTTCGTTCTCGCCGCGGCGCATGCCTTCGGCCAGAAGCGGATCACGGTGGAGAACCTGCCCAACTTCGACCTGCACCGCTTCCACTTCGGTTTCCACCTGAGCTATAACACGAGCGACTTCCAGGTGGACCTTGATCCGCAGTCGCCCTTCCGTGACTCCCTGTTGGTGCTTAGCCACGCCGCCCAGCCCGGATTCGACCTGACCATGCTGGCCTCGCTCAACGTGAACCCCTTCCTGAGCGTGCGCTTCTCCCCCACCCTCTCCTTCCAGGAACGGGTGCTCACCTACTCCTTCCGGCAGGCGGACAACACCACGAAGTACTTCCAGAAGTCGGTGGAGAGCACCTACCTGCAATTCCCGCTCCTGCTCAAATACCGGAGCGCACGCATCAACAACTTCGCGGTGTACCTGTTGGGCGGCGGCAAGTTCTCCATCGACATGGCCAGCCAGAAGGACGTGAACAACGCCTTGGACGATGAGATCGTGGTGAAGCTGGACAAGTACGACTACGCGGCGGAGGTGGGCGGTGGCATGGACATGTTCCTGACCTACTTCAAGTTCGGGATCGAGCTGAAGGCGGCCTTCGGGATCCCCAACCTCCTGGTGGACGACGGCACCCGCTTCAGCACCCCCATCGACCGGCTGCGCTCCAAGGTGTGGGTGCTCACCTTCACCTTCGAAGGCTGACATGGAACGCGTGGTCGATATCGCGCTGGCACCGCGCGAGGCGGCCGATGCTTCGTTGGTGCGCGAAGCCGCTGCCGAAGCGGCCGGGCTGGCCTTGCCCCAGGTGGTCACCTCCCGGATCCAGAAGCGCTCCATCGATGCGCGCAGCAAGCACCCCCTGGTCCGGCTGCGGGTACTGGTGAGCGATGAGGAACGACCGGAGGAGGTGCCCGCCGTCGACCTGCCCGATGTACACGACGCGACACCCGTGGTGATCGTGGGCTGCGGCCCGGCCGGGCTATTCGCCGCGCTGCGCCTGATCGAACAAGGACTGCGCCCCATCCTCCTGGAACGTGGGAAGGACGTACGTGCCCGTCGTCGGGACCTGGCGGCCATCAACCGCGAGCATGTGGTGGACCCCGACAGCAACTACTGCTTCGGTGAGGGTGGTGCCGGAACGTACAGCGATGGCAAGCTTTACACGCGCAGCCACAAGCGCGGGGACATCGCCGGTGTGTTGCGCACCTTCGTCCACTTCGGGGCCTCGCCGGACATCCTCGTGGACGCGCACCCGCACATCGGCACGAACAAACTGCCGCACATCATCACCGCGATGCGGGAGGCGATCCAGGCCGCCGGCGGTGAAGTTCACTTCGGAGCACGTGTGGACGACCTTCTGATCGAAGCGGACCGGATCCGCGGTGTACGCACGGCGGATGGGAGGAGCTTCGCTGCGGATGCGGTGGTCCTGGCGACGGGACACTCCGCGCGGGACATCTTCGAGCTGCTCCATGCGAAGGGCATCCACATCGAGCGGAAGGACTTCGCGCTCGGCGTACGGATCGAACATCCGCAGGCGATCGTGGATGCCGCCATGTACCACTGTGCGGTGCGCGACCCCTACCTGCCTCCGGCCAGTTACAGCCTGGTGCAACAGGTGGACGGCCTTGGCGTCTACTCCTTCTGCATGTGCCCGGGTGGCATCATCGCCCCCTGTGCAACGGCACCCGGCGAGGTGGTGACGAACGGCTGGAGCCCGAGCAAGCGCAACAACCCGTTCGCGAATTCGGGCATCGTGGTGGGGCTGTCGGCGAAGGAGCTGGCGAACGGGCCGCAGGGTGATCACCCGCTGGCAAGCATGTGGTACCAGCGGGACGTTGAGCAACTCGCGTGGAAAGCGGGCGGGCAGCGGCAGAGCGCCCCGGCACAGCGGCTCGTGGACTTCATCGAGGGGCGCGCTTCGAAGGACCTGCCCGCCTGCAGCTACCAGCCGGGGATCGTACCCGCCACCCTTGATGCCGTGCTGCCCAGGGAGGTGGCCGGTCGCCTGCGCGGTGGTTTGAAGGCCTTCGGAGGCAAGATCCGCGGCTACCGGACGAACGAAGCCGTGCTCGTGGCCGTGGAGTCGAGGACGAGCTCTCCGGTGCGGATCCCGCGTGACAGGGAAAGCCTGGAGCACATGGGGATCGCCGGGCTCTATCCCTGTGGGGAGGGCGCCGGACATGCGGGCGGGATCGTGAGCGCGGCGATGGACGGCCAGCGCGTGGCGGATCGGATAGCGGTGCGTCAGGCGAGCCGCTGACGTGTGATAACTGACATCAGGTGCGTCATCGCGTGTGGTCCAACCAAGTTCAATAGCTGCTGCCAGGTAGCCCTCGAACAGATGTGTTCATTCATCCGAGCCATTTCGTTGATCGACCTGGGGCCTCCGATGCCGTTCACAGTCGCCCGGAGCACCGTCATGTCGTTCATTCCGTTCATCCATCCAGGTTTGATGACCAACCAAGGGCATTCGTTGCTGGGTATTTGACCAAGGCCGACCATCCCGGCTTCCAAGTTGCCTATCACAAGCACTATTTCAATTGCCAGAGGAGGTTTGCTGCTGAACGCAACCTCCGTGTTTCTTGTCAAAAGCCGATCGCTGAACATCCAAAGCCTTGTGATGATCGTCCAAAGGCGTTTGATGACCATCAGATCGTCGGCCCTGAGCCCACCTTGACCTCATGACCTTCTGACTTTCAAGCAGATCAATCCTGAACCTCATGAACACCAAGACCCAAGCATGGATCTAGCGCATCCCGTTCCATGGACGTCCGGTCACTCCGCCAGCCGCTGACGTGTGAACTCCATGCACAAGGCCGCCGCCGCCGTGGCCACGTTCAGCGACTCGGACCCGCCACCACCCGGGATGCCGATGAGCGTGGCCTTGAGCGCGCGCACCTCCGGGGATAGTCCGTGCGATTCACTGCCGAGCACAAGCACCCCACGCCGGGCAAGTTCCACCTCGAAGACCGAGCGACCTTCCATCGTCGCGAGGTAGACGGGCACGCCCATTTCAAGCTGGCGCGCCAACATCGCAGGCAGATCCACCACGGCAACGGGAATGCGGAACAAGGCACCCATGGCCGCCTGCACGGTCTTCGGGTTGTACGCATCCACGCTGCCCTGCGCACACCAGAGGCGCTTCACACCGAACCAATCCGCGATGCGGATGAGCGTGCCCAGATTGCCGGGATCGCTGATGCCGTCCAATGCGAGGACGAGTTCGTCCGGTGCGACATCGGCCTCTGGCCCTTCAGACCCGGGTCGCCGCGCAATGGCGATGACCTCGTTGCCGCTCTCCATGGTTCCAACGCGTTCCAACTCGTGCGCTGGCACGATAGTGGCTCCGCGCAACGCCATGCGATCCGCCTGTTCCGCCGTGGCAAAGACCTCCTCCACCGGCCAGCCGGATGCGAGCAGTTCCTGCACGACCTTCGGGCCCTGCACCAGGAACTGGCCATGGAGATCGCGGAACTTCTTCTGCTGAAGCGATCGTGCGTGCTTCAGCGCTCCCTTGGTGCTCACGTGCCGGATATATTTGGCACTGCCTGCGGCGACAAGCCGTGCGGATCAAAATTAGGCAGCTCTTCGCTCCGCTTGCGGCATCCATTCCTGCATATCCTCGCTCTGCTGGCCGGAGCCATCGCACTGACCGGCTGTGACCCGACGAAACGGGTACCCGAAGGCCGGTATCTGTTGAAGCATAACGCCGTCATCACCACCGAGAAGAGCGTCCCGCATGAGGAACTGCTCGATATCGTGAAGCAGAAGCCGAACAAACGGATCCTCGGCATCCCCTTCTACCTCGCGCTGTACAACGTGAGCGATCCCGTGGCTGTGCAGCAGCGTCGCGAGCGGAAGGACAGCGTTTGCGCGGAGAAGAACACCGAACGCCTTGCACGTGGGCGACGTGCGCGACGATGCGACCATGCCTCCCGTGAGCACAATGGCGAGCCACCGGTGATCCTCGACACGCTGCTCACCGAACGTTCCAACGCGCAGATCCGGATGTACATGCGCAAGGAGGGCTGGTTCAACGCCACCGTCACGGACACCACCCACTACCACCGACGCACATTGCTCGCGCGGATCCTCCCCGGACGTTACAACACCGGACGCGGCAAACCCTACAAGCGTCCCAAGGCCGAGGTGTGCTACACCGTGGAACCTGGCAGGGCCTACCATCTGCGCAACATCCGGTACGAGGTCGACGACCCGGTGATCAGCCACTATGTGAGCGGATACTGGGAAGGGAGCCTGCTGAAGACCGGCGATCGGTACGATGCTGACGTGCTCGATGCCGAACGCGAACGGATCACCACCGATCTGAA
>JAGQVR010000123.1:6996-8402 GCA_020437875.1 Flavobacteriales bacterium | reverse complement strand
GCCCGCGCTGATCGTTCCATCGATGGCGGTGCAGGCGTCGTACGGGTAATCGCCCACCCATTCACTGTAGAAGCGTACGCTCTCGTTCACATAGCTCACGGCATCGGCCCAGAGCCCGGCGTTCTTCGGGGTGAAGAGCGCCCAGGTCTTCACGGCGCGATCACCACCGGAAAGCACGACCTCGCTGCTCCGAACGATGAAGCGCTTGTCCGCGAACCAGGCGAAGTCATGCACCCGGTCCTGCACATAGCGGATCGTCTTGGTGGTGGTGGCCGACGGAGGAAAGGAGGAGGAGCCCTGTTGGGGCATCGGCAACGCAGCGCGCTCGGCCATGAACCGCTCCTCCGCCTCGGACCCGGTGAGCATCCCCGTCGCACCCACCACGTAGTTCTCCGGCAGTGTGATCGTCACATCGAACGAACCGAACTCGCTGTAGAACTCACCTTGCGTGAGGTAGGGCATCGCGTGCCAGCCCTGCGCATCGAACACCGCCGGCTTCGGATACCATTGCGTGATATAATAGGCCTGTCGGGTATGTCCGAGGCGCGAGAACTTGCCGTCGGGGATCTTCACGCGGAAGGGCGTGCTGATCGTCACTTGCCCCCCAGGCGAGAGTGGTATATTCAACTTGATCCAACCGATGTCCGGATGGACGGCATGATAACCCCAGGCCACCTTCGCATCATCGGCGCGGAAGTCCAGGCTGTCGATCCAACCGCGTTCCTCCTCGGTGGCGAAGTGCAGGTCGAGGTCGCCGGTCATGTCCAGTTGCTTGCACAGGGCCGTGGTGCGGTCGCGGTAGGCGTTGGGCCACAGATGGATCCACAGGGTATCGAGCGCCGAGGGGCTGTTGTTCTTATAGGTGAACGACTCCTGCGCAAGCAGCATGTGCACCTCGTCATCCAATCGTACGTCGATCCTATAGTCGACCTCTTGTTGGAAGTAGTCCTGTCCGAATATCATGAGCGGGCCGAGGAGCCCGCTCACGATGGTCAATATCCGGTACAGGCTCATGATCCAAGGATCTCCGCCAGCTTGGCGTCGAGGTCATGCGCCCGAAGGCCCTTCTCGATGATGTTGCCATCGCGGTCCACCAGCACGGTATAAGGGATGCTCTGCACGCCGTATTCCTGTGCGGCCGCGTTCTGCCAGAAGCCAAGGTCGCTCACATGCTTCCACGGCAGCCCGTCGTCCTTGATCGCCTTCACCCAGGCGGCCTGATCGCGGTCCAAGGACACGCCGAGGATCTCGAATCCCTTCGACTTGTACTTGGCATAGACCTTCTTCACGTTCGGGTTCTCGATCCGGCAGGGCCTGCACCAACTGGCCCAGAAGTCGATCAGGACCACCTTGCCGCGTAGTTGGCTCAGTGCGAAGGTGCCGCCGTCGGGGGTGTTCTGCTTGAT
>JAGQVR010000123.1:0-6900 GCA_020437875.1 Flavobacteriales bacterium | reverse complement strand
CGCCCAGAAGTCGATCAGGACCACCTTGCCGCGTAGTTGGCTCAGTGCGAAGGTGCCGCCGTCGGGGGTGTTCTGCTTGATCTCCGGGGCAGGGCCTCCCGAGGGCAGCAGGTTGCTCAGGCGCTTCATCTCCTCCTCTTGCATCTTCAAGACCACCTCCTGCTGTTCCAACCTGTCCACCTGATCACGCATCATGGTGAAGAAGCTTGAACGAAGCATGGTCTTCCGCAGGCTGTCACGTACCTGCTTGAAGAGGCCAAGCTCCCGCTGCATGTCCAGTTTGCCCAGTGCCGCGAGGGCGGCGGGGGAGGAGGCATGTTCGGCTGCGAAGTCCTTGCAGCGCTGGTAGAAGGCCGCGTTCAGCTCATTGAACCGCCGGATCACCGCGGTGTCGCCTCCATTGTTCATGGAAGCACGAAGCTGTTCACGCTGTTCGTCGAAGTCGCGTGAGTCCTTGTAGAAGGCATGCAGGGCTTCGCTGTTCGGCGAGCCGCTCACTTTCTTCGGCATGGAGAGCATGCCCAGGGAGGCGTCCACGGTCACGCTCTCGTTGCTGTCCAGCGCGAGGATCACCTTGTCGTCGCCGAGTGTGAGCTGATAGAAGTCCAGCGGCATCGCAGGCACATGCATCACACCGTGCCCATCGCCGTCAAGTTCCACCGAATCCACGGCGACCGGACGATTGCTTTGGAAGCGGTTGAAATGGATCGTGCGCCCGCCGGCGCCTTCCACCGTGATGTCCACGGTACGACCACCACCAACGTTGCCACAGGCGGCAAGACCTAGTAGTGCGATACAGGGAAGGAGATGACGTGTCATGGGGTTCATTGGTTCTGTTCGAGGATCCGGCGGACCACTTCATTCGCGCGTTTCGGATCGGCCTTGCCCTTGGTGCCTTTCATCACTTCGCCCATGAAGAGGCCGAGCAGGCCCTTGTTGCCCTTGCGGTAGGCATCCACCTTGTCCGGGTAGGTGGCCATCACCTGTTGCATGATGGACTCGATCAGGCCCTCATCGGTGCGTTGAACAAGGTCATGCTTGGCGGCCAGGTCGGCGGCGCCCATCCCGGTATCCTCCAGCATGAGCGGGAAGAGCTTCTGACTGGCGATGGTGTGGCTCACCTTCCCCTCGTCGATCAGGGTGATCAGGCCTGCCAGGCGATCGGCGCTGATCGGGAAGTGCTCCATGGGCAGACCACGTTCGTTCAACCAGCCGCGCACATCGCCCATCACCCAGTTGGCGGCGCCCTTGTAGTTCGGAGTGTGCGCGATCACGCCCTCGTAGTACAGGGCGGTCGCCTTGTCGTCCGTGAGGATGCCCGCATCATAATCGCTCAAGCCGAATGTGCTGGTGTATTTCGCACGCAACTCGCGGGGAAGAGGCGGCATCTCTTTGCGGATCGCCTCCTTCATCGCTTCGGACACGTGCAGCGGCTGCAGGTCCGGTTCGGGAAAGTAGCGGTAATCGTGCGCGAGTTCCTTGCTGCGCATGCCCAGCGTGCTTCCCTTGGCGGCATCGAAGGTGCGCGTCTCCATGCTGATCGTGCCGCCGCTGGAGAGGATCTCGCTCTGCCGTTGCGCCTCGTACTCGATCGCCCGCATCACGTTGCGGAAGCTGTTCATGTTCTTGACCTCGCAGCGTGTGCCGAAGGTCGTGCTGCCGATCGGGCGAAGGCTGATGTTCGCGTCGCACCGCAAGCTGCCCTCCTCCATGTTCCCATCGCAGATGTCCAGGTAGCGCACCAGTCGCCGGATCTCAACGAGGTAGTCGTAGGCCTCCTGCGCGCTGCGGATGTCCGGCTCGCTCACGATCTCGATCAACGGCACGCCTGCGCGGTTCAGGTCAACGAGCGTGTTGAAGGGGTCCACGTCGTGGATGCTCTTGCCCGCATCCTCCTCCATGTGGATGCGCGTGACGCCGATGCGGGTCATCGCTCCGGTCTCCGCGCCAGCATCGCGTGATGTCGGTATCTCCACATATCCCTTCGTGCAGATGGGTGTGTGGTCCTGCGTGATCTGGTAGCCCTTGGGCAGGTCGGGATAGAAGTAGTTCTTCCGGGCGTAGTGCATCCAGGGCGCGATGCTGCAGTTCGTCGCCAGACCCATGCGCACCGCCAGCTCCACCACCTTCTTGTTCGCCACCGGGAGCGTGCCCGGATGACCCAGGGTGATCACGCTCACGTTCGTATTGGGATGATCGCCATAGGCGTTCGGGTCGCTGCTGTACGCCTTGCTCTCCGTGATCAGCTGGGCATGCACCTCGAGGCCCACGACCAGCTCGTACCGTTCACTCCAGTGGCTCATGGCTGATCGGTCTTGATGATGCGCTGGTGGTGGCTGGTGCTGCCGTCGTTCACGGTAACGATGTAGAGTCCTTCGGCGAGGGATGAAAGATCCAGCTCGACCCCCCCATTGTTCATTCCACGTATCGAACGCACGACCCGGCCATTGCTCGCGACCACCTCGATGCGCGTGGCGGTCCTTGGCTCCGAGAGCGGGGTGATGTTCACCCGGCCCGTGGTCACCGTCGGCGCGATCCGAAAGGCCGGGACCTCCGCATCGGGCTTCCATGTCGTCGCCTGGTCGATGTCGAAGACCCACAAGCCGGTCTGCATGTCGCTCACCAGCACATGCCCGGACGGCAGGTAGGGGTACACACCCCAGGCACCTCGGTAATTCGGCAGGCTCGGCGACGGGTTCGTATCGAAGTAGCCGATCACCACGGGGTTCGCCGGGTCTGTGGCATCCCAGATCCAGTAGCCATCGTGGTAGTAGGCCACGTGCGCCACGTTCCCTTTGAAGAAGGGGTTGTGTACGATGGCGTTCGAGGAGGTGCCCGTGCTCACGGAACTGGTCACGTCCAGGTCGCCGATATCCGTGGCGTCGATGAACTTGAGCGGTGATCCATGCGTCTCATCCGCCATCACATAGGTGGTACCCGCGTCGTTCAGCCAGCCGCTGTGGTTGTATCCCTGGTCGGCGTAGCTCGTGAGCGCACCGAGCACGACGGGTTCCAGCGGATCGGTGAAGTCGACCACGTGCATCGCGTTCTGGTCATTGGTCCACACGATGTTGTCCCGAACGAAGCAGTCATGCACGTATCCGATCAGGGAGTTCCACCAGGGAACGTCGGCTTCCAGGTCCGCCAGGAGCACCGGTGCTGAAGGATCGGCAATGGAATACACGCTGAACTGGTTCGATCCCCCACAGGTGTACATGCGCGCGTTCACCGTATCGATCTGGATGTTGTGGGCCCGGGCGAAGAGCGCATTGCTGTCATACACCACATGCACCGAGTCCGGCAGGTAATGCAGGTCCATGATCTGCAGGGAGCTCGTGCCTTGGTCGCATACGGCATACAGGTGGTCCGCGTGGGTCTTCAGGTCGCGGTGGATCACGCCAGCCCCGCTGTTGCGGCCCTGCACGTAGTCCACCAATACGGTGGCCGTCGGTTCCGTCACATCAAGGATGTGGATGCCACGCGTGCTGCCGATGAAGGCATATTCCCTTCCGTTGGCGGCATAGCCCCACACCTCATTGTACTTGTTCTGCAGCTCCGAGGTGCCGATGGGCAGGCTCGCGTCCTGCCAGTTGAAGAGCTTATGCACGTTCAGGCTGTCCTGTGCGTCCGCAGGCAGTATCGTGGCCAGCACGCCGAGTCCGAGGAGCGACTGCTTCAGCATGCGGCTACGAGTTCACGCATGATCAGGGTGAGCTTCGGTTCGGCCTTCTCCGCCACACGCTGCACCATCTCATGCGTGGTCTTCTCGATGCGGCCTTCCACGCCCATGTCCGTGATCACGCTCATGGCGAAGCAGGGGATCCCCATGTGCCGCGCCGCGATCACCTCGGGCACGGTGCTCATGCCCACGGCATCGCCACCGATGTTCCGCACGTAGCGGTACTCGGCCGGGGTTTCCAGCGTGGGGCCGGTGAGACCCACATAACAGCCCATCTGCACCTTGATGTCGTTCTTCGCCGCGATCTCCTTCGCCTTGGCGATGAAGCCGTCATCGTACGGTTCGCTCATGTCGGGGAAGCGCGGACCGAGCTCATCGATGTTCTTTCCGATCAGTGGGTTCGGGAACAGGTTGATGTGGTCGTTCAGGATCATCAGGTCGCCTGTCTCGAACGCTGGGTTCGTGCCGCCACAGGCATTGCTCACGAAGAGCCGTTTGATGCCGAGGAACTTGAAGACGCGCACCGGAAGCACCACATCGCCCATGTCATAGCCTTCGTAGAAATGGAAGCGGCCTTGCATGGCCACCACCGGCTTGCCACCGAGGTATCCGAAGAGCAACTTGCCGGGATGGCCCTCCACCGTGCTCACCGGGAACTCCGGTATGTCCTTGTAGGCGATCGCATGCTTCACCTCGATCTCCTTGCCCAGCCCGCTCAGTCCGGTGCCCAGGATGATGCCCGTTTCCGGCACGAAGCCGGTGGTCTTCTTCAAGTGTTCAGCGATGCGTTGGATGCGTTGCAACATGATGACGGATGAGGTCTGCGAAACGTTCGGGTTCGTTCAGGATCACGGTCCGCATGCCGATCACCGCGAGAGGGAGTCCTTCGAGCGGACTTCCGGCGATCACCGACCGGAGCCTGACGGCATCTTTCTCCGTGGTGATCAGCGTTTTCGGACCGGCCGCGAAGCTACTGAAAACGTCCGCCAGGCGGCGCAGATCGGCGGGTGTGAAAGCGTGGTGGTCGGGGAAGGCGATGTGTTCGATCGTGCCGAATAGGGAACGGACATGCTTGACGAAGGGTGCGGGCTGGACGATCCCGGTGAGAACTAGCGCGCTCGCCCCTTGGCCGCCGATGGCATGAATGGGTTCCCCAGCGATGGTCAATGCTCCCTGGTATTCGATCCCCGCGAAGAACAAGTGCTGTTCAGCCCCGAGCCCCAGCCGGTCCCGCCATTCGTGTTGTTCAGAAGGAGCGGGCGGCGCATCGAATTTAGTCACCGCGACCAGCTGCGCGGCCCGCGCTCTGGAACGGACGTCGCGCAATGAACCAGCTGGTATCAAGGCATCATCGCAATACGGTCGTTGGGCTGTCGTGAGCAGGATGTTCAAGCCCGCGTTCAAGCGGCGATGCTGCAGGGCGTCATCGAGGACAACAGCATTCAGTTGTGGTACTTCCGCTTGGATCCGCGCGATGCCTCGCACCCGGTCGGCACCCACGAATACCCGCACCGATGGGAACTTCCGTTTCACCTGCACAGGCTCATCCCCGCTGCGTGCGGCATCGTCTTCTGCATGCACTTCATGGATGGAATGGGTGCTCCTGCCGTAGCCCCGGCTCAGCGTTGCGATGGGTGCGGCATCCTCCAAGGTCCTCAGCACGAGTTCCATCATCGGGGTCTTGCCCGTTCCACCCAGGGCGAGGTTGCCGATGGCGATCGTGGGTACGGTCGGCCGGGTGCTCTTCACGAGGCCGACGTCGTAAAGGGCGTGGCGGATATGGAGAACGACACCGTACAGCGCGGTAAAGGGCGACAGAAGGATCCTTCGGAGCAGCATCGCGTACTTTGCCTCAACGATATTCCTGGCGAAAGATGCGCATCAAAGACATCATGGCGGGCCTCGAAGCGTGGGCTCCAAGGTCCCTTCAGGAGGATTACGACAATTCCGGCCTGCAGGTCGGCGATCCTGGAACGGAGGTGAATGCCGCGTTGGTATGCCTGGATTGTACGGAAGCCGTGGTGCAGGAGGCGGCACGGACGGGCTGCGGCCTCATCATCAGCCACCATCCGGTCATCTTCCGGGGCCTGAAGAGCCTTTCGGGCAACGGGCCCGTGGAGCGCACCATCCTGGCGGCCATCAGGCATGGCATCGCCCTCTATGCCATCCACACCAATCTGGACAACGTTGCCACCGGTGTGAACGCGGAGATCGGAGCGAGGTTGGGGGTGAGGTCGCCGCGGATCCTGGCACCCAAGGCTGGTCAATTGAGGAAACTCGTGGTCTTCGTTCCCATCGACCATGCCGATGCCGTGCGTAATGCCGTGTTCGAGGCGGGAGGGGGGCATATCAGCGCCTACGATGAGTGCAGCTTCACCGTGGGTGGCATGGGCACTTTTCGTCCCGGGCCAGGAAGCAACCCATTCTTGGGTGTACAGGGAACCCGGGAGTTGGTCTCCGAGTTTCGCTTGGAGTTCATCTATTCCTTGCAAAAGGAGGGTGCGATCCTGGCAGCCATGCGCTCGGCCCATCCTTACGAGGAGGTGGCTTACGATCTGGTCCCCTTGGCCAATACCCATCAAGGCATCGGGTCCGGCATGATCGGCGAGTTGGATAAGCCGCTGGAGGAGAGGGACTTCATGGTCATGTTGAAGGATGTCTTCGGCCTGAAGGTGGTCCGGCACACGCAGGTGTTGGGGAAACCCGTCCAGCGGGTCGCATGGTGCGGAGGCTCAGGGGCTTTCCTCATCGGGAAGGCCAAAGCGGCAGGGGCCGATGCCTACCTCACCGGCGACATCAAGTACCATGAGTTCTTCGAGGCCGATGGGCGCCTGCTATTGGCTGATATCGGGCACTATGGGAGCGAACAGTACACCATGAACCTGATCCAGCGCAGGTTAGGGGAACTTTTCCCTACTTTTGCCGTCCGTTTGACCGGAATGGTCACGGATCCCATATACCATTCTTGACCCATGGCGAAGAGCGACGTGAAGGCTCCGGAGAAGGAAGTGAAGACCACCAAGGGCGCTGCCGCATCGAAAGCCGATGTCACCGTAGCCGAGAAACTCGTCGAACTGTACCGCCTGCAGGACATCGATTCACAGTTGGACAAGATCCGCATCCAGCGCGGCGAACTGCCGCTCGAGGTGCAGGATCTGGAGGATGAGGTGGCCGGTCTCGAAACGCGCATGACCAAGCTCCAGGATGAATTGTCCGAGATG
>JAGQVR010000122.1 GCA_020437875.1 Flavobacteriales bacterium | reverse complement strand
TGTAGATGCATATGCGATCGCCCTTCTTCGCACCGTTCCGCTTCAGCACGTTCGCGTACATGCACACACGCTCGTGCAGCTCACGGTAGGTCAGGCGCAGCGTAGGTTCATGTGGGTCGTTCGGTTCCCAGATCACGGCCAGCTTGTTGCCGCGCAACTTCAGGTGGCGGTCAAGGCAGTTCTCCGTGATGTTCAACCTTCCTCCGACGAACCACTTCACGTCGGGCTTCTCGAAGTTCCATTCCAACACCGAGTCCCATTTCCTGTGCCACTGGAAGGTCTCGGCTTGTGCCGCCCAGAAGTTCTCCGGTTCGGCGACGCTTTGGGCGTAAGCAGCGGTGTAGTCTGCGTTGGTTCGTAGGCGTGGATCGGGCATGGTCTGAATGTCCGCATGTGGTCTGCGGATACCACAAGTATCGGGGATCCGTCGGGCTTTAGGGCCGATCGATGGTGTTATCCTCTTCGCGGCGGTCGTAGGCACCGGTGAAGGCGTACCAACCGAAGATCACCAGGCCGATGCCGATCGGGACGAACACGATGACGAACACCCCCCATTGGATCACGCGGTCCATGCCGGGATGATTGGCGATCTCGTTCTGTGCGGTGTTGGTCAAGGCGATCATGGCCGCTGGACCGAGCAGCATCCAGACAACCCCCAGGTAACGTTTCAAGCTGTCCATATCACCATGTGTTCCGTCCACGTTCGCTGATGTACAGGGCACCGATCACCAGGCAGACCGAGGCGATGCCGATCGGGTACCAGAGCCCTACGAGCGCATCGCCCTGCCGCATGGTGGTGAGCAGGGTGGCGATGAAAGGGGTAAGACCGCCGAACACGCCATTGCCGATGTGGTAGGGCAGGCTCATGCTGGTGTAGCGGATGCGTGTTGGGAAGAGTTCGACGAGGAAGGCCGCGATGGGCCCGTACACCATGGTCACGTAAAGGATCAAGATGAAGATGATGCCAACGAGTTTCCAGTAGGTCGCATCATCCACGGTGATCGGACCCGATGTCAGGGCGGCGGTGGCCATGGAGGGTATGTCCGTCTGCGCGGTCACCTCCACCGCGCGCCACGTGGATCGTTGCATCTCGTTGAACAAGGGGCGGTAGCTGACCACGGCGAGCAACATGCCACTGATCATGATCCACTTGCGGCCGATGCGATCGCTCAACGCACCGAACACCACGAAGAAGGGCGTTGCGAAGAGGATGGCCCAGATGAGGATCGTCCGCGACTGGTCGAAGTCGAGCCTGCATGTGTTCTCCAGGAAACTCTGGGCGTAGAACTGCCCGGTGTACCAGACCACGCCCTGCCCCATGGTGGCACCGAAGAGGGCGAGGAGCACCATGCGCAGGTTGCGTTTCTTCGTGAAGCTCTCCTTCAACGGGTTCGCGCTCGTGCGTCCTTCGTTCTTCAGTTCCGTGAAGAGCGGGCTCTCATTCATCCGCAGCCGGATGTACACGCTTACACCGACAAGAACGATGGAGAGCAGGAAGGGGATGCGCCAGCCCCAATCGTTGAACTTGGTGATGGAGGACGCGGGATCGGGATCGAGGACATGGCGCGTGATCAGGATGACCCCGAGTGACACGAAAAGGCCAAGTGTGGCCGTGGTCTGGATCCAGGAGGTGTAGAAGCCGCGTCTGCCGGGTGGTGCGTGTTCGGCCACGTACGTGGCTGCGCCACCGTATTCACCCCCCAAGGCCAGCCCTTGAAGCAGTCGCAGCACAAGTACGATGATCGGAGCGGCCGCACCGATGCTCGCATAACCCGGCACCAGCCCGATGGCGAAGGTGCTGCCTCCCATGATGATGAGCGTGAGCAGGAAGGTGTACTTGCGACCAACGATGTCGCCGATGCGACCGAAGACGAGCGCGCCGAAAGGCCGGACGATGAAGCCGGCCGCGAAGGTGGCCAGCACGCTGAGCAAGGCGGCCGTGGGGTTGGTCTTCGGGAAGAACTGCGTGGCGATGACCGTTGCCAGGCTGCCGAAGATGTAGAAGTCGTACCACTCGATGAGCGTGCCGAGCGACGAGGCCCAGATCACGCGGCGGATGTGCTTCGGTGCCTCCATGGGAGCGGGAGGCAAGATAGCGGCCGACCAACGGATCGATCAGTACAACAGGTTGTTATCGTTGCCGTAGGGTCGGCGCTGCTCGAACTTGAGGTCGCGCAGGATGCTGGCCTTCACGTTGATCCGGAAGCTGAAGCTCTTCCGCACCCCGAGCGGGATGATGTTGAAGTTGAACTCCCAGCAGTGCAGGTCCCAGTACAGGTTCAGGCTGGTGGGTGTCCATTCCTGGGCCACCAGGTCATAGCCACTGCTGAAACCGAGCTTCCAATACTTCAGGACGTTCAGGTCACCATTGAAGAGCACGCTCTGGCGTTGTGTGTCGGTGAAGCTGTTGTCGGCGTACGTACGGTTCAGGTCGTAGCTGTAGCTCAGGCCCAGTCGCCAAGGCACGCTGAAGTTGATGCGAGCGCCCTTGCTCGGATCGCTCTCCTCGACCACCTGCTGGTCGTTGCTCGGCGTGCTGGAGGGTGCCTGGCCATACCGCTTGCTCTTCAGGTCGATGCCGAGGGCCACGTTGGTGTAGGTCATCCTCGCCAGTTTCCCGGTGACGGATCGTTCGCTGCGATCGATCCGCTGCCCGAAGCGGTCCACGGCATAGGGGTCCCACACGCTCACCACGTTCACGTTGAGCTTGTTGAAAAAGGCCGTCCGCGCCGCCAGGTTCATCGGTGCCCACTGCAGGGAGTCCTTGAAGATGTCGTAGCTGGTGGTCAGGCCGACGTAGTCGAACAGCTTGATCTTCTTCAACTGCAGCGCATCGCTCACCGCCGCGCTGTCGCGCATGGCCTTGCCGTCGCGCACCTTGGCCTCGAGGTTCTGGATCAGGCCGAGGTTCACGGTGCCGCTCTCACCGGCCGTGGGCTTGCCATAGATCCCGATGTCGTAGGGCGAGTAGCTCGTGATGCTGCCGTTCGTCCCGAACGCACCTTCGATCTGGGTGCTCTGATCAGGTCGGTAGTTGAAGCCGACGCTGGGCGTGAGCACATGCCGGATGGCCTTGATGCGTCGCCCCCGGAAGGTGTACATGCCATAGATCTTGCTGGTGAGCGTCGCGCCGGCGCTCCACTCGAAAGGTGCGGCGAAGCGGGGCACGGTATCGGTGACGGTATAGCTCGTGTCAGGCGTGGTCACGATGGTCTTCCGCAACTGCTCGAAGTACATCCGGTCGGTCAGCCGCACCTCGGGGTTGAGCGTGACGTACTTGTTCTTCAACGTGGTGGTGACGGCCGCGGTATGGCGGATGCCGTTCTTCATGTTCCGCGCCAGTGCGGGGAGGTTGTCCCAGGAGAGTTGCTGTTCGGTGGTGGTGAGCCGGTTGTCGAAGTTGGCCGTATAGTTCACGCCGATCTGGTCGTAGAATCGCGATGGTGCGGAAACGGGTCGCAGGCGCTGGAAGGGGAAGATCCGTTGGAGATTGAAGGTGACGGCCGGAACCGTGATGTCGAAGGTGCGGTTCAACGTGTTCTGGCTGTGCCGCAGGTTCACCGCGAGGTTGTACGGTTTGCCGGGCCACAGGTGCGTCCATGCCACGTTGCTCTGGAAGGTGTTGCTGAGGTAGTCGACGGTGGTGCTGTTGAAGTTGTTCGTGAAGTTCTGGCTGGTGCCGAGGTTCACACTGGCGGTGAAGCGGTCGGTGAGGCTGGCCTTCGGATCCACCTGGTGGTTCCAGCGGATGAAGAAGTTGCGCTGCCTGCTGAAGTCCGGGAATTCGGGGTCGCTGTTGAGCAATGTGCTGTAGCTCAGGTCCACGTTGCCGCCGTAGCGGTAGCGGGTCTTGTAGCGGCTGCCGGTGCGCAGGGCCCAGGAGCCGCGCGTGTAGATGTCGCCGGTCACCGAAAGGTCCATGTGATCGCTGATGGGTTGGTACCAGCCACCGTTCAGGAGGTAGTAGCCACGGCTCTGATCGAAGCCCCAGGTGGGGATGAGCACACCGGCACTGCCGCCCTTCACGTTGGGGAACATGCCGAAGGGGATGGCGAGCGGCGTGGGGATCTTCCAGATCTTCATGTAGGCCGGCCCGGCGATGATCTTGTCGTTGGGGATCACCATCATGCGGCTCACCTTGAAATGGTAGTGCGGTGTGGGGCGGTCGCAGGTGGTGAGCATGCCGCCCTTGCTGTGCACCTCGCCATTGGCGTGTCGCTTGCTCAGGCTGGCGCTCACCCAGCTCTCCTGCTCCTGGGTGCGTACCTGGCGGATCAAGCCCTGCTTCGACTTGAAATTGTACCGGATGCTGTCGGCCTCGATCACGGAGCCGTCCTGCGTGAACTGCGGCTTGCCGGCCACCGCGCCGGAGCTGTCCGGGGCACCATAGGCCTGCGTTTCCTCGTTCTTGAAGTCGAAGACGATGCGGTCCGCGGTCATCTCCACATCCCCGTACTTCACGGTCGCCGCACCGAAGAGGTACACCGTTTGCGATGCGATGTCATACCGCATGCTGTCCCTCGCACTATACCGTACCTCGCTCTCCAGGGTCTGTGCGGTCCCTGACAGGGCACGGCACATCAACAGGACAATGATGAGAACTGCGGCGATCCAAGGGCTCCCGCCGTTGCTGCTCCCGGTAGTTTCGCGCCGTATGGGTATTGAGCGGGAGGTCTCCGACATGGAACAGGACGAACGGCTTTCGGCGGGGCCGCAAAGTACGCAACAGCCTGTGCCAGAGGCCGAGCAACGCCGACGGGAACGCCTGCTGCGCGCCCGGGAGGTCCTGGCCACCCGTTCACGATGGAAGGTGGACCAGAACGCCGTGGGGGCGGAGATCCTCTGGAACCTCATGCGGATCACGATCGGGTTGGCCTTGTTCCTGGTGGTGGGGGCTGTCATGGCGCAAACTCCGGGCCGGGACCCCAATCGCATCCGAACGGTGGTATTGGACGCGGGCCACGGCGGCAAGGACCCGGGCAACCTGGGTACCGGCCGGTACAAGACCACCGAGAAGCACATCTCCCTGAACGTCGCCAAGTTGGTGGGCAAGTACATCAACGAGGCATTCCCGGACATGAAGGTGGTCTACACCCGGGACGACGACACCTTCATCGAACTGAAGGAACGTTGCAACATCGCCAACCGCAACAAGGCGGACGTCTTCATCAGCATCCACTGCAACGCCAACGACAGCAAGACGCCGCATGGTTGCGAGACCTATGTGATGGGTCTGCACAAGACCGAGGCGAACATGAAGGTGGCGCAGAAGGAGAACGAGGCGATCCTGCTCGAGGAGGGGCATGAATTGAAGTACGACGGCTATGATCCGAAGGACCCCGAGAGCATCATCGCCCTCAGCCTTCGCCAGAACACGCACCTGGACCACAGCTTATTGTTGAGCGCGCTCATCCAGAAACAGTTCAAGGAGCGGGTGGGTCGTCCGGACCGCGGGGTGAAGCAGGCCGGCTTCCTGGTGATCAGCTACAACACCATGCCCAGCGTGCTCATCGAGCTGGGCTTCCTCACCAATCCGACCGAAGAGGACTACCTGCAGAAGGCGGAAGGCCAGGACTACATGGCCAGTGCGATCTACCGGGCCTTCAAGGAGTACAAGGCCATCGTGGAGCGCGCCGGTGATGGTGGTGGCGCGGCGCCCATGGTGCGCAATGATCCGCCCAAGGAGGAGGTGAAGAAGCCGGACCCCGAGCCCGTGGCCGAAGGTGGAGACCTGCCTGCGGTGCTCTTCAAGGTGCAGATCGTCACCAGCAGCAAACGCATCGCCACCAAGCCGCAGAACTTCAACGGGTTGGAAGGTGTGGAGGAGCATCAAGGCGCGGGGATGTACAAATACACCGTGGGAGCGGAACGGAGCGTCGCTGATGCCCGGCGGCTGCAGGAGGACTGCCGCGCCAAGGGCTATGCGGAGAGCTTCATCGTGGCCTTCAAGGACGGTGAACGTATCGCCTTGCAGGAAGCACTTAAATTAGCCGAGGTTCGCTAGGAGCCCTCACTTACTGGATGAAGATCAAACGCGAGTACGCCATCACCGGCTTGGTCCTTGGGGGCGTTGGGCTGCTCATCTTCGGCGTGAACTACCTCAAGGGCCTGGACCTCTTCCAGAAGCGGAACGTGTACCACGCCGTGTACAACAACGTGGCGGGCATCACCAGCGCCAGTCCGGTCTACTACAACGGCTTCAAGGTGGGGCAGGTGATCAATGCCGCGCTCATGCCAGGACGGAGCGGGCATGTGGTCGTCAGCTTCCAGATCAACGAGGACGAACTGCCGATCGCGAAGGATACCAAGGTGCAGATCTACAGCGCCGACCTGTTCACGCGCGCGCTTCAGTTGGAGCTGGGTTCCGGCGCCATGGCCGAGGCCGGTGACACCCTCATCGGCGATGTACAGCTGAGCCTGACCGATGCCGTGAGCGCGCAGATGGATCCGCTCAAGGCCAAGGCCGAGGGCATGATCTCCAAGGTGGACTCCGTGCTCAACGCCTTCCAGATGATCCTGAACAAGGAAGCCGTTGGTGACATCGACAGCAGCTTCACCAGTATCCGCGAGGTGCTCGAGAGCCTGAGCAGCACGGCTGAGCGCCTGGACAAGCTGGTCGCGGTGGAGAGCGTGACCTTGAGCGCCAGCCTGCACAACCTCCAGACCGTGAGCGCCACCCTCGCGCGGAACAGCGACGAGATGGATCACATCTTCACCAACCTGGACACCCTGACGACCGACCTGGCGAAGGGCCGCCTGCGGAAGGTGATGGATGACATGGCCCTCGCGAGCGCGGAGCTGAAGAAGGTGGCCCAGGACATCGGCAACGGGCAGGGCACCATGGGCAAGTTGATGAAGGATGACAGCCTCTACACGAACCTCAACGCCGCTTCGCGCGAGTTGGACCTGCTGTTGGAGGACCTGCGCGTGAACCCGAACCGCTACTTCAGCGTTTTCGGGAAGAAGGATCGTCTGCCGAAGTTGAGCGATGCTGACATCGAGCGCATCGGCAAGGTGCTGGACGAGGAAAAGAAGAAATGACCATGGGTATCGCGAGCATCGTCTTCATCCTGCTGGTCGGTGCGGCGTCCTGGCTGTTCGGGCGGAACATCATGCGCATCCGCCGCAACATACTGCTGGGGAAGGAGGAGGTCATCAATGATCGGAAGGCGGAGCGCTGGTCCGTGATGACACGCGTGGCCCTCGGGCAGAGCAAGATGGTGGTGCGTCCCGTCGCCGGCTTCCTGCACATCATCGTATACGCCGGCTTCGTCATCATCAATATCGAGGTGCTGGAGATCATCATCGACGGCATCTTCGGCACGCACCGGGTGCTGTCCTTCCTGGGTGGTTTCTACGACTTCCTCATCGGCAGCTTCGAGTGGCTCGCGATCGGTGTGTGGGTGGCCTGCGCCATTTTCCTGGTGCGTCGGAACCTGCTCCGGCTGAAGCGGCTGGTGATGAAGGAGCTGGACGGCTGGCCGAAGACCGATGCCAACCTGATCCTCTTCACGGAGATCGCCCTGATGACCGCCTTCCTGCTGATGAACGCGGCGGACTGGAGCCTTCAGCAGCGCGGCGCCGAGCATTACACGGTCGCAGGGGCCTTTCCTGCGAGTGCGCACATCGCGTCCCTGACCTCGATTGCCTCGCTCTCCACCGGATCGCTCATCGCCATCGAACGCATCTGCTGGTGGTTCCACATCATCGGCATCCTCGCTTTCCTGAACTACCTGGTGGTGAGCAAGCACCTGCACATCCTGCTGGCCTTCCCGAACGTGTGGTACAGCAAGTTGAAGCCGAGGACCGAGATGGCGAACATGCCGCGGATCGCTGGTGAAGTGAAGAGCATGATGGATCCATCCGTGCCTCCGCCGGAGCTACCCGCGCCGCATGTCGTGGCCGGGGTGGAGATGACCGAGCGCTTCGGTGCGAAGGACGTCTTCGACCTGAGCTGGAAGAGCCTGATGGACGCATACAGCTGCACAGAGTGTGGCCGTTGCACGAGCGAATGCCCGGCGAACCTCACGGGCAAATTGTTGAGCCCACGCAAGATCATGATGGACACCCGCGACCGCGTGGCGGAGGTGGGCAGGGTCATCGATGCGAAAGGGAAGTGGGAGGATGATGGAAAGAGCCTGCACGCGCGCATCAGTGAGGAGGAATTATGGGCCTGCACGACCTGCAATGCCTGCACGCAAGCCTGTCCGGTGAACATCGACCCGGTGAACATCATCCTGGAGATGCGCCGTTACCTGGTGATGGAGGAAAGCAGAACGCGTCCTGCCTTGACCAGCATGTTCAACAACGTGGAGAACAACGGGGCTCCCTGGGCCTTCGGTCCGGACAAACGAATGGATTGGACTAGTATTAGTTGAAAATGAGTCCTGGACTGATACTGCTGTT
>JAGQVR010000121.1 GCA_020437875.1 Flavobacteriales bacterium | reverse complement strand
CCCTTCGGCGATGAAGTCCCTGGGCTCCGGAGCGGGGTCGTAAGGCAGGCCGTACATGTGTGCGGTACGCTCACCTGCGGCGAGCACGGGAAGGTCCGCTTGGTGGAGCTCCGGCAGCAGGCCGAAGCGGTCGTGCATCCAAGCACAGCCGAGAATATGGTCGATGTGCGCGTGGGTGAGCACAAGACGCACGGGCTTCAAGCCGTTCTCCGCGAGGTATTCCTCCAGCTCGCGTTGTTCGCTCCGGTTCCAGCACCCCGGGTCCACCACGATCGCCTCATGGCCGTCATGCACCACGTAGGTGTTCTCCTGGAAGGGGTTGAAGGTGAATTTGGCGACGCGTAGCATGGTCGGAAATGCCCGAAATTCGCACCATTGCGCTCGGCTCCGGGCGGTTCAAAGCTAACTTCAACCCGTGCGCGCACGCCTCCTTTCCTTCCTGACCCACCGCATGGCCGCCGTGCTGGTCCTGGTGGGGATGGCCGGGTTGCCTGCCTCGTCGCAGTTCTATTCCGGTTCGCAGCAGGAGTATGGCAAGAACAGGGTGCAGTACCAGGACTTCCTGTGGCAGCAGTACCGCTTCAAGGGCATGGAGGTCTTCTTCTACAAGGAGGGCCGTGATCTTGCTCGCTATGTGGCTCAAGCTGCCACGGTGCACCAGAAGGAACTGGAGAAGCGCTTCGATTTCGTGCTGGACGAGCGCCTGCAGTTCATCGTCTATAACTCGCTCACCGACTTCCGGCAGAGCAACATCGGCATCTCGGGGGTCGACGGCCAGCAGAACATCGGCGGCCTCACACGCATCGTGGGCACCAAGATCTTCGTGTACTACGAGGGCGACCACCTGCTGCTCGACCAGCAGATCCGCTCGGGTATCGCGCATGTGATCGTGGACCAGATGATGTTCGGCGGCAACTGGCGCGACATGCTCAAGAGCTCCACCTTCATGAGCCTGCCGGACTGGTACACCGATGGGATCATCTCCTACCATTCGCGCACCTGGGATGCCGAGCTGAACAACAGGATCCGCGATGGCGTGATGAGCGGCCGGTACGACAAGTTCAACCGGATCCAAGGCGAGGAGTCGAAGTACGCCGGTCACATGATCTGGAAGTATGTCGCGGATGTGTACGGCCAGGGCGTGATCCCGAACATCCTCTACATGACGCGCGTGAGCCGCAATCCCGAGAGCGGCTTCCTCTTCGTGCTTGGCGTCTCGTTGAAGACCCTTACCCAGGAGTGTCTCGCCTATTACAAGGGTCGTTTCGGCGAGGAGGACCGCTTCCGCAAGGAGATCGCCCTCGAGGAGCTTCCCATCCGTACCAAACGTTCCCGCGCCTACAGCCAGTTCAAGCAGAGCCCCAACGGACGCTACCTCGCCTGGGTGAGCAACGAGATGGGGCAGTACAAGGTGTGGGTCTACGAGATCGCCACGAAGAAGGTGAAGCGGATCGTGAAAGGCGAAAAGAAGCTGGAGCGGATCGTCGACCGCAGCTTCCCCGTGCTGGCCTGGCACCCGAACAGCCAGGTGCTCAGCTATGCCCTGGAACGGAAAGGGGAGCTCTTCCTCCGCTCCTACACCCTGGAGAACGGCCGCACCGAGGAACGCCCGGTCTTCCTGCTGGAGAAGATCCTGGACATGGCCTACAGTCCGGATGGACGCAACATGGTCTTCAGCGCGGTTCGTGATGGTCGAACCGACCTCTACTATTACTACCTGATCGGCAACCGCCAGGAGCAACTGACCGATGACCAGTTCGATGACCTCGACCCACGTTTCGTGGATGACGGCCGCCGCATCATCTTCAGCAGTGACCGTCAGGACGATACCCTGCGTGCGAATGCTGATGTGGCACTCGTGAACGGCCACAAGGACATCTACCTGTTCGATCTGGAGACGCGCTCCAACCTGCTGACACGGCTCTCGGCCACACCGGACATCGACGAACGCCAACCCGCCCAGTACGACAGCACGAGCTACACCTACCTGAGCGATGCCGATGGGATCCAGGACCGATTCATCGTGCGCTACGACAGCACCATCAGCCACATCGATACGGTGATCCACTACCGTTACTTCACGGTGGAGGATCGACTCACGGAGCTGCGGCGTTCCTTGCTTGAGCAGGATGTGAACGCCGATCATGGCCGCTACACGCAGCTGCAATACCGCGATGGACGTTACCACTTCTACGCTGGCCGCATCATCGATGACCGGTCCGCGCAGGGTGGTGTTCCCACCCCCGGAGGTCCGGACAAGCGCGAGACCGATCCCACCGCGTTGACGGATGACATGAGCCCGGTCGTCAAGGTCCCACCGCGCGACCCGAGGCCCACCGGCGAAGGCGCCATCGACGTGCGCAACTACGTCTACTCCGATGAATCCGGGCCAGCGACGACGCAGGCGGGGAAGAGCGTTGGCCAGCAGGGGAGCATCCAGGTCCAGGCGACACCGCAGGACACCACTGCGGCGAAGCCCTTCGCCTATCCGGATCAGCGCAACTACAACGTGAACTTCGCCATCGACGGGGTGGTGACGCAGCTGGATAATTCGTTCTCGAACCAGTTCTACCAGCCCTTCATCGGCCCCAATTCCCTGAACCCCGGCTTGAGCGGCCTTACACGCATGGGCATCAGCGACCTTTTCGAGGATCACCGGATCGTCGGTGGATTCCGGCTGGCGCTGGACCTGAACAACAACGACTACCTGATCGCCTATGAGAACCTGAAGCGGCGTTTGGACAAGCGCTTCTCCTTCCAACGGCAGGCCTACCAGAACATCACCGACTTCGGGGTGGAGAAGGTGCACACCCACAACGTGCGCTACCAGGTGAGCTGGCCTTTTAGCGAACTGGCGAGCATCCGGGCCTCGGTCATGTACCGCAACGACCGCCGGGTGACCCAGAGCATCGATCCGCTCAGCCTGCGCGAGCCGAATACCTTCGATCACATGGCCGGTGTCAAGCTCGAGTACATCTACGACAGCAGCTTGCCGCGCGGCCTCAACCTATGGACCGGATGGAAGCTGAAGTTCTTCGCGGAGTACTACCAGCAACCCGAGGACCGCAGCGACATGCAGGTGGTGGGCATGGACCTGCGCCACAGTTTGAAGATCCACCGCGAGTTGATCTGGGTCACCCGTCTTGCGGGCAGCAGCTCCTTCGGCAGTCGCAAGATCGCCTACTTCCTCGGCGGCGTGGACAACTGGCTCTTCGCCAAGGTGGACAACTCCATCCCCATCGACTTCGCGCAGAACTACTTCTATCAATCGATGTCCGTGCCGATGCGTGGCTTCTTCTATAACGCACGCAACGGAAGCAGCTTCGGCGTGTTCAACACCGAGGTGCGCGTGCCGATCTTCCGCTACCTCATCAACAAGCCGATCCGCTCGGACCTCATCCACAACTTCCAGGTGGTGGGCTTCGGCGATGTCGGTTCCGCATGGACGGGCGCGCATCCGTATGCGGAGGACAACAGCTTCAACCGGGTGGTCATCCGTCGCAATCCGCTCACCATCACCCTCGACAGCAAGCGCGAGCCCGTGGTCGCCGCATACGGCTTCGGACTGCGCACGCGCCTGCTCGGCTACTTCGTGCGCGCCGACTGGGCCTGGGGCATCGATGACGGTGTGGTCCAGCCGCGGGTCTTCCACTTCTCCCTTAGCCTCGATATCTGATGACACTGGACCTTCAATCCATCGTGCTTCTACTTCTCGTCGGCCTCCTGGCCGGTATCCTCAGCGGATTCGTCGGTATCGGTGGCGGCGTGATCATGGTGCCCGCCCTGATCTGGTTGCTCAGCTATTCCCAGCAGCAGGCCCAGGGCACGAGCTTGGCCGTTCTCATGTTCCCGGTCGTCTTCCTTGCCGTGCGCAACTACTACAAGGCCGGCGCGATCGATCCCAAGGTGGTCGGCTTCATCGCCATCGCTTTCGTCGCCGGTTCCTACTTCGGCAGCAAATGGTCGCTCGCCCTGCCCATGGAGACCGTGCGCAAGGTCTTCGGTGCGGTGATCCTGCTCGTGGCCCTCAAGATGATCTTCGGCAAGTGATCCATCGTATCAAGTCGACCGTGGCCGCGTTGGAAGCCGATATGATCGGCTGGCGGCGCCATCTGCATCAGGATCCCGAACGGGCGTTCCGCGAGACGGCTACGGTCCGGTTCGTGGTGGACAAGCTGCGCGCCGAGGGCATCGAGGTACGCGACGGGGTCGGGAAGCTCACGCCCGATGCCGATGGCACAGGTGCGATCGCCTTCGTGCGGGGCGAGAACGGGAAGAGCGACGCATGTATCGCCATCCGCGCCGACCTTGACGCGTTGCCGATAACGGAAGTGGGGAAGGAGGGCTATTGCTCGCAGAACCCTGGCGTGATGCATGCCTGTGGACATGATGCGCATACGGCCATGGTGCTCGGTGCGGGCATCGCACTGCATCGCCTGCGCAAGGAGTGGAGCGGGACGGTGATGCTCGTGTTCCAGCCGGGCGAGGAGAAGGAACCCGGCGGCGCTTCCCTGCTGGTGAAGGAAGGGGTGTTCAACGACCCGAAGCCGTCGGGCATCCTGGGGCAGCACGTGACACCGGAACTGCCCATCGGCAAACTCGGCTTCCGGTCCGGACCCTTCATGGCGGCGGCGGATGAGCTCTACATCACGGTGAAAGGACGGGGTGGACATGCCGGTTCGCCGCATCTGTGCATCGATCCGGTGCCCATCGCGGCGCAGTTGATCCTCGCCCTGCAGCAGATCGTGAGCCGCCGCAACAAGCCCGGTCAGCCCATGGTCCTGTCGTTGGGCAAGGTGATCGCCAACGGAGCCACCAACATCATCCCCGATGAAGTACGCATCGAAGGGACCATGCGCACCTTTGATGAGGCATGGCGTTCGGAACTGCACCGGTTGCTTCCAGAACTGGCGCGGGGTACTTGTGAAGGGCTGGGTGCTTCAGTGGACTTCACCATCGTGAAAGGCTCACCGGTGGTCAAGAACGATCCGGAGCTCACCGCGCGCATCCGTGCCGCGGCAGTGGAATTCATCGGCGAGGCGAACGTGGTGGACATGGACATCCGCATGGGTGCCGAGGACTTCGCCTATTACACCCACGTGATGCCGGGCTGTTTCTTCCGGCTGGGGACCGGGAACCCCTCCAAGCCCGGGACCCAGAGCGGGCTTCACCGCGCCGAGATGGACATCGACGAGGATGCGCTCGCGATCGGCGCAGGCATGATGGCCTGGGGAGCGATCAGTGAGTTGGAGGGTTGTGTTAGCTTTGGATCATGACGAAGGAAGCCCTCAAGAAGAAGATCCTTGCGTTACTTGAGCAACGCAACGATGCCACTGTTCTGAGGGCGGTGCACGACCTGTTGGAAGCGCCGAGCAGCGGTCGTGGTTTGAAGAGCCGTTTGGAGCGAGCGGTATTGGAGGGAGAGGCTGATCTTGCCGCTGGAAGGTCCATGAATTTGAGCTCTTTCGAGAAGCGTATCAAGACTTCGTTGCGGAAGAGGTTAGGACATTAGCTCGTGAGCGATGAAGGTTGTGGTGGCTGAGAAGGCTTGGTCCGACTTGGATTCAGCACTCGCCATCGTACTGGATCGTTTCGGGCCCGTTGTTGCGCATCGCGTTGAGCGGGATGTGATGGAGGCTATTCGATCGCGAAGTATCCGAGGGGAGGTCAGGTCGAACCATGGCTTGAACACCTTGGCATGGGGCATCGTCGGGTGATCGTCGGTCCCTTGAAGATCATTTACAGGTTTGAAGGCAACACGATCCTTATTCCTGAGATCTTCGATTCCCGAAGGAACCCATCGCACATGCGTGGGTGAACATGCAGTTTCCTGATCAGATCTGCGACCATTTCGTTGCAGAGTACCGAGAACTAATGTGGATGGATGTCATCCAGTTCGATCGCCGGCTTTCCTCCTTTTGAGTGAACGGTAAGCTCGACTGACCAATCGCTTCGACCTGATCGTGTCCATAGTTCGAATTGAACGTTGAACGCTCCAGGCCAATTCCTGATCGCGACCACATCAAGATCGCGCCACACGTTCTCCGGCGGCATCACCAGCTCGCCGCCCATGTCATCGATGGCGCCTTCCATATCATCCGCGCTGAGGCGCTTGCCACCCGTTGCTTCTTCCAGCTCATCGAACCGTCGCTCCACGAGCAGCTTCATCACATGCCTGGCGACGAGCGTGAGGTCGTTGGGGCTCATTCGGAATGGTGCTGATGCTCGGGCTGGAGGCGTTTGAGAACTGCCGACCGCCAAGTGCGAACTGGCATCAGTTCGCCACCTCGCTCATGAACTTCAGGCGCACCAACCGCAACTCTTCCTCACTGTAAGCACTATCGAACTCCTGCACGGCGGTCTCCAGGTCGTCCGTATCGCTCTCGCGGAAGTAGTCCATGATCTCGTCCTGTGAGTCCGGTTCCAGGATGTCGTTGATGTGGTAGTTGATGTCCAACTTGGTCCCGCTGGTCACGATGCTCTCCAACTCGGTGAGCAGGGTATCCATGGTGAGGCCTTTCCCACGCGCGATGGCGTCAAGCGGCAGGCGCTTGTCGATGTTCTGGATGATGTGCACCTTGTTACCGCTCTTGTTCACCACGGAGCGCACCAGCACCTCGTCCTCCCGCTCGATGTCGTTCTCCTCGACGTACTTGGCGATGAGTTCCACGAAGGGCTTGCCGTACTTGGTCGCCTTGCCAGGACCTACACCGCTCACCTGCGTGAGGTCGTCCATCGTGACCGGGTAGCGCATGGTCATCTCCTCCAGTGAAGGGTCCTGGAAGATGACGTAAGGCGGCAGCTTGTGCTTCTTGGCCACCTGCTGACGAAGGTCCTTCAGCATGGCCATCAGCTTCTCGTCGGCCGCACCGCGTGAGGCGCTCGGACCGTCGTCATCGCCCACTTCGTCGTCGCTGTAGTCGCGCTCCTTCACGAACTTGATGGAGACGGGCTTCTTCTTGAACTTCTTACCCGCTTCGGTAAGGCTCAGGTTGCCATAGGTCTCGATGTCCTTGTGCAGGAAGCCGTGTACCAGGCCCTGCCGCACCACGCCCATCCAGTGCTGGCTCTCCTTCTCATCACCCTTGCCGTATATCGCCAGCTTGTCGCCCTTGTAGTTCTTGATCTCGCTGGTCTCGGTGCCGGTGAGCAGGTCGCAGATGAACTTGGCGCGGTGGCGCTCCTTGCTCTCCAGCACAGCGTCGAGCACGAGCGCCAGGTCGTCCTTGGCCTCATACGTCTCCTGTGGGTTGGTGCAGTTGTCGCACGAGCCACAGTTGTCGCCCTTCAGTGTCTCACCGAAGTAGTGCAGCAGGTACTTACGGCGGCACATGCTGGTCTCAGCATAACCAACGGTGTCCTGCAGCAGCTGCTTGCCGATCTCCTGTTCCGCCACGGGTTTGCCCTGAAGGAACTTCTCCAGCTTTTCGATGTCCTTGTAGCTGTAGAAGGCAACGCATTTGCCCTCGCCACCATCGCGACCACCACGTCCGGTCTCCTGGTAATAGCTCTCCAGGCTCTTCGGGATGTCGTGGTGGATCACGAAGCGCACGTCCGGCCGGTCGATGCCCATGCCGAACGCGTTGGTTGCCACCGCCACGTCCGCTTCGCGGCGGATGAAGACATTCTGGGCGCGCTCGCGTTCGTCGTCGCTCATGCCGCCGTGATAGGCCACGCATTTCACGCCCCAGCTCGCCAGCGTTTCGGAAACGGCCTCCACCTTCTTGCGCGTGGCGCAATATACGATGCCGGTCTTGTGCGCGGCGACCACCGAGCGCATCCGCTCGTCCTTGTGCGCCGCCTTGTCCACCCCGGTGATGCCGAGCGAGAGGTTCGGCCGAGAGAAACCGCTGACACGCTCGAACGGATCGCGCAGTTTCAGCACTTGCGAAATGTCTTCGCGGACGATCGGCGTCGCCGTCGCCGTCAGCGCCACGCATTGCGGGTGGCCGATCGTTTCCAACGCCCGTCCCAGCCGCAGGTAGTCCGGGCGGAAATCATGCCCCCACTGGCTGAGGCAGTGCGCCTCGTCCACCGCGAACAGCGAGATCTCCACGCCCTTGAGCGCGTTCAGGAAGCTTTCCGCGCGGAACCGCTCCGGCGCCACATAGACCAACTTGTAGCGGCCCTCGCGCATGCCATCGAGACGCTCCTTTTGCTCGGGCCAGCTCAGCGTCGAGTTGATCACGCAGGCCTCGATGCCGCGGGCGACGAGCGCGTCCACCTGGTCCTTCATCAACGCGATGAGCGGCGAAATCACGAGCGTCACTCCGCCGAAACACAGCGCCGGGATCTGGAAACACAGCGACTTTCCGCCTCCCGTGGGCATCACCACGAGGCCATCGCGCCCGGCGACGATCTCCGAGATCACCTCCTCCTGCCCGTCGAGAAACCCGGAGAAGCCGAAGTGCTCCTCCAGCGCCTGATGAGGCGTGCGGACGAGTTTCTTCGGTTCTGCGGAAAC
>JAGQVR010000120.1 GCA_020437875.1 Flavobacteriales bacterium | reverse complement strand
CGTCCGCCATCCCATCGCGCTCGTCTGCGTTTTCGTGTGGGTGGGCTTCGTGTGCGCCATCAGCTTCATGGAGGCCTGGCTGAAGTTCCGGGCGGAAGGGGTGACCCTGCCCATCGGTCTGAACATCGGTCGGTTGGTTTTCGCAGCCCTGAACCGGGTGGAATGGGTACTGGCCGTGGCCGTGGTCGCCGACCTGCTGTGGAACCGCAAAGCAGGACCACGGCAACTGCTGATATCGGTCCCCATCCTGATCCTCCTGCTCCAGACCGCATGGCTTCTTCCCGCCTTGGACGAGCGCGCCCTGCTCACGATCCACGGTCAGGAACCCGGTCCTTCCCAACTGCACCTGGTCTATGTCGGCGGCGAGGTGGTGAAGGTCCTTGCCCTGATCGTATCCGGCATTGGACTCTTTACGGCCACAAAGGAGGGCAGCTGACGAAGGTCATGTATATACGGATGTTATTGTCCGTTTTTTGCACCAACGAAACGATCCGACCATGTCCATCTCCTTCGCTCTTGAACGCACCGTAGGCTCCATCGTGGCCGATGACTACCGAACGGCCGCCGTTTTCAACGCCCATGGCATCGACTTTTGCTGCAAGGGCGGCCGTACGATTGCTGAAGTGTGCCGGACCAAGGCCATTGACCCGAACACCTTGGAGGAAGAGATCCGCCACGCCATCTCACGCGATGGGGATGCGGGTGATGATGTCAAACGCTGGCCACTCGCCCGGCTGATCGAGCACATCGAGCGCGTGCATCACCGCTACGTGGAGAGCCGCACCGTGACCCTTCTACAATTCCTGGACAAGCTCTGCAAGGTCCACGGGGACCGTCATCCGGAGCTATTCACCATCCAGGAGGAGTTCCAGGCCTGTGCAGGGGCCATGGCCGCCCACATGAAGAAGGAAGAATTGATCCTGTTCCCGTTCATCAACCAATTGGAGAAGGCCGCACAGCACGGCACCGCACCACCCAACCCGCATTTCGGTACGGTGGAGAACCCCATTGCGATGATGGAGCACGAGCACGATGCCGAGGGCGAGCGGTTCCGCCGGATCGCGAAGTTGAGCAATGACTACACCAATCCGCCCGATGGCTGTACCACCTATCGCACCGCGTACGCCATGCTCCGCGAGTTCGAGGAGGACCTTCACCGGCATATCCATCTGGAGAACAACATCCTCTTTCCGCGGGCCAAGACCTTGGAGCGGCAACTGCGCCATGCCACCGCTTGAACGACATGCCCTCCTTCGTCCGATTAGCCGGGAACACCATGAGGGGCTCCTGTTCTGCTGGCAGATCCGTAAAGCGCTCACGGACGGTCTAGACCCGAAGGTGCAACATCGCATCGCCGTGGAATTCTATCACCGGCACCTGCTGCCCCACTTCGGGATCGAGGAAGAGGCCGTGTTCCCCGTGCTCGGAGCGCACGACCAGCTGGTGGAACAGGCGATCAGCGAGCACCGCAGGCTCACTCGCCGCTTTCTCTCAACGCAGGACCCGGCCCGTGACCTTTCCTGCATCGAGAAAGAACTGGAAGCGCACATCCGCTTCGAGGAGCGCGTGCTCTTCCCCCGCATCCAGGCCGTGGCCACGGAGGAGCAGCTGGAACGCATCGACCGGATGCATGGGTTGTTGGCGGGGCATTGAGCGCCGTGGTGCCCGCCTACCTTTGCCTCATGGGTGGAACGCCAACAGCGCAGATCATTGCGGACGGGTCGGACGAACGGTTGCGCGAGCGCATCAAGGAGTTGGGGTGCCTCTATGCCGTGGCCCGCATTGCGCAGACACAGGAGCTTGGCCTGGAGCCGATGCTCGTCGCTATTGTGCGCACCATGCCACAGGGCTGGCAACGACCTGATGAGTTGTGGGTATCCCTCCTATTGGATGAACATGAGTATGGCACGAAGAAGGTGGGGCCTTCCCTGCGTAAGACCATCGTTGTCGAAGGAGGGTCGCGAGGCTCGTTGTCAGTGGGCTATTCTCAGGACATGATAACTGGCCCCGGTCCCCATTTCCTTGTCGAGGAGGAACAGCTCCTCGAAAGACTGGCGATCGAAGTGGCCACCATTGTGGAACGCCAGGAGAAACGCGAGCGGCAGCGCCATTTCGAAGTGCGCATGCGCCAGCAGGACAGGCTGAACATGCTGGGAGAGTTCACCGCTGGCATCGCACATGAATTGAACACCCCGCTCGGGAACGTTCTGGGGTATGCCGAACTCCTATTGGCAGGAGAGAAAGCGCCAGCGCGCAGGGACGACCTCCAGCGCATCATCGATTCGGCACTTACCGGCCGCGAAGTGGTGAAACGCCTCATGTACTTCAGTTGTGAGATGCCCAGCCAGTTCCGAATGCAGGACCTGAACCTGGTGGTGCAAGGCGTTCTTCGCCTGCTTGATCGGCAGTTGGAGGAAGCGCGACTGGTGTTGCACACGGTTCTGGCGCCCGTGTTACCTCCAGTGCGCCTGGACCGGGTTCAATTCGAGCAAGTGATCACCAACCTCGTGCTCAACGCCATAGCGGCCACCGCTCCGGGTGGCGAATTGCACCTCGCCACCGAAGCGAGGGACGGGCGGGTCTACCTGCGGGTCCGGGACACCGGCAATGGTATCGCCCCTGAGCATCTCCGGAAGATCTTCCAACCCTTCTTCACCACCAAACCACCCGGCATTGGCACCGGTCTGGGTCTCTCCGTGGTGCATGGGATCATCAAGGGCCATGGCGGCGATATCAGCGTGGAAAGCACGCCAGGAGTGGGTACCTCTTTCACCATTCATCTACCCGTGGAATGAGCCTCGCCAATGTGCCTTCCGTATTGCTGGTGGATGATGCCCATGATATGCTGGAGATGTTGCGCCGCAGCATGAACGCCATGGGACTCACGCCATTCACCGCCAATAATGTGGTGGACGCCATCGAGTTGGTGGAACATGGTCCCGTGCATCTGGTGATCACCGACCTGAACATGCCCGAGGTGAGCGGGATCCAACTTGTGCGCTATCTGGGCGAACACTTTCCGGAGATCCCTGTGCTTGTCATCACGGGCTACCCCAAGCTGGAGGATGCCGTGCATGTGATGAAGCTCGGTGCGGTCGAATATCTGGTAAAGCCGTTCACGCAACAGGAACTGCGCGACGCCGTGGAGCGTGTGCTGAGCACGTTGGGTGGGCGCACACACCAACCTGCCGCCCAGGAAGAGATGCGCGAGCACTTCCATGGAATCCTGGGTCGATCCCATCCGATGCAGGAGGTCTATCGCATCATCGATCGCACACCGAACAACCGGGCCACTGTGCTTGTCACCGGCGAGAGCGGCACAGGCAAGGAGATGGTGGCGCGTGCGATCCATTACAACAGTACGTTCTCCACGGCACCTTTCGTCGCGGTGAATTGCGGCGCCATCCCGGACCAGCTGTTGGAGAGCGAACTGTTCGGCCATGTAAAGGGTGCATTCACCGGAGCCATCACCAACCGGGTCGGTTTCTTCCAGGCTGCGGATGGGGGCACCCTTTTCCTCGACGAGATCGGCAATGCGTCGCCAGCGGTGCAGTCCAAGCTGCTGCGCGCCATCCAGGACAAGGAGGTGACCATGCTGGGCGCCACCAAGCCCCAGCGGGTGGAAGTACGATTGATCTCAGCCGCGAACAACGACCTAGCCGCCATGATCCGGCAAGGCACGTTCCGGGAGGACCTGTATTACCGCCTCAACCTCATTCACATCCACCTGCCTCCCCTGCGTGAACGGGTGGAGGACATTCCACTGTTGGTCGACCATTTCAACCAAAAATTCAGCAAGGAGCTGGGCAAGAGATCACTGCGCATCCCGGCACGCGTGCTGGAGACCTTCGCCTGTTATCCGTGGCCCGGAAATGTGCGTGAACTGGAACACCTGGTCCACCGCTTGGTGATCCTCAAGGACAGTGCTGCAGCGATGGATGATCTCCCCGCTCACATGAAAATGGAAGCACCACGGAGCATCTTGCCGGATTCCATGATGAGCCTTGCTGAGATGGAACGGCAACATATACGTCGTGTTCTGGAAGCCGAAGGGCAGAACAAGACCAGGGCGGCAGCGATCCTCGGGATCGATCGAAAAACACTGCGGGAGAAGCTCAAAGGCCTGGGGTGATCCACCCCGTCCGGAGAGATCCACCCCGTTGGCACCACTGGTGAGCTCCTTCTCCAGCGCCTCGTGTGCGCACATGCAACCGGCATTATCGACTGATGTACAAAGGGTTGAAAGCGTGAGACCTCAATGATGAGGTCCTTTGTTCCTGTGATCGGCATGGCCATTGGCATGGGTGAACGCAACCCGATCAGATGGAAAAGACCGACAACATCCTGCTGGACAGTTCATCCCTCTGTCTGAACTGTAGATACCGGCACGGCTGCACGTATCGCGAACAAGCCAAGCTTCCGGTCCTGCACTGTGAGTTGCACGAGTTCGAGGTCGCTCCACCGAATGGTGTGGTGAAGAAGGGACCACAACAGCTGATCCGTACGGTGTCCGGCATCTGCGGAACGTGCGATCACCGGTCCTACTGCGCACTGCGCGACCCCGAACGAACGATAACCCATTGTGAACATTACGAATGAGCATCCCCTACAGAACAACCATGGAACCGAGCAGAGCAAGGACCATTTCGACCAGGACCGCCAATATGAACAACAGAAGCGAGAAACGACAGGGCATGTACCAGGTGGTCATGGACCAATTCGAGCATGCAGCGGACATCATGGGACTTGACCCCGGTGTACGCAAGATCCTGGGCAAGACCAACAGCGAGATCGTCGTCCACTTCCCCGTGAAGTTGGATGATGGCAGCATCGAGGTGTTCACCGGATATCGCGTGCAGCACAACAATGCCCTCGGACCCTACAAAGGCGGACTGCGCTACCACCAGACCGTAGATCTCGATTCAGCCCGTGCCCTGGCCATCTGGATGACCTGGAAGACCGCACTCGCTGGTCTGCCCTACGGCGGTGGCAAAGGAGGAGTGGAGATCAATCCGAAGCTCTATTCAGCAGGGGAATTGGAGCGCATCACACGAAGGTTCACCTATGCCTTGGGTGACAATATTGGACCCGACCTGGACATTCCGGCGCCGGATGTGAACACCAATCCGCAGATCATGGCCTGGATAGCCGACACCTATTCCAGTACGAAATCCCCAGCCACGCGCTTCATCAACCTGCATGTGGTCACGGGTAAGCCCTTGGGTGCAGGTGGTCTGGAAGGCCGGGACCGGGCCACAGGCTTCGGTGTGGTGGCCACTCTCAAGGCGTGGTCCAAACGCACCGGGAAACCGCTCGCTGGCATGCGCTACATCGTCCAGGGCTTCGGCAATGTGGGTTACTGGACATCCCATTTCCTGGCCAAGGAAGGCGCGGTGCTCATTGCTGTGCAGGATGCAAGCTCCACCATCCATAATGTAAAAGGCATCGATCCTGAGGACCTTTACAACCATGTGGAGGCAAACAACCGGAGCATCGCAGGCTATACCAAGGCGGGCACCATGCCTCCAAGCGAGTTCTTCGGGCTCCCGTGCGATATCGTCGTTCCCGCCGCGTTGGGTAATCAGATCACGGCCGCGAATGCCGGTAGCATCAAGGCCCACGTGTTGGCCGAAGGGGCCAATGGTCCAACAGACACCGAGGGCGAGGCGATCCTGCGCCAGAACGGCGTTGACATCATCCCAGACATCCTCTGCAACAGCGGCGGCGTGATCGGCAGCTACTACGAGTGGTTGCAGAACAAGCGCAGCGAGATCTGGAAGATCGATGAAGTGCTGGAGATGATACATGACAAGATCGACACCGCGTTCGAAAAAGTGGTGTCCACATCGGAGGAGTTCAAGGTGAACTGGCGTGACGCCGCCTACATCGTGGCCTTGCGACGTCTGGAAAAGACGTATAAGGAACGCGGCATCTTCCCGTGATATGCAACACCTGGGTGTACTGAAGGAAAGCGAGCGCCGCCGCCTGGTGGCGCTTGCACCTGCAGGGGTGAAGCGCCTTGCGGGCAAGCTGCGCGTGAGCGTGCAACGGGGCGCAGGCAGAGCAGCTGGCTATTCCGATGAGACCTACGAACAGGCGGGTGCCTCACTCGTGGAGCATCGCGAGGACATCCTGCGAGGCTGTGACCTCGTGCTCGCGCACGACAGCCACTACCGCGGCGAGGACATCGGCACGCCGAAGACCTTCATCGGTTTCTTCAATGTGTTGAATGATCGCGCCGTGGTGGAGCATTATCGAAGGCCCGGCATCTTCCTCCACAGCCTCGACCTTATCCCGCGCACCACCCTGGCGCAGGCCATGGACGTGGTCTCCTCGGTTGCCTCCATTGGCGGTTACCAGGCCGTGCTGCTCGCCGCCGAGCGCTCCCTTGCCACCGTGCCGATGATCACCAGCGCTGGCGGCACACTGCGTCCCGCGCGCTTCCTGATCATGGGTGCCGGCGTGGCAGGACTGCAAGCCATCGCCACCGCGCGTCGCCTGGGCGCCATCGTGCATGCCTTTGATGTACGTTCCGCCTCGCGCACCGAGGTGGAGAGCCTTGGCGCCACCTTCATCGAGGTGGAGGGCGCCGTGGAGGACCGCAAAGCGGGCGGCTATGCCGTGGAGCAGACACCCGAGCACCTGGAGCGCATCCGGGAGGTGATCCATAGGGAGGCTGCACAGGCCGATGTGATCATCACCACCGCACGCATCCCCGGCCGCAGGGCACCGCTGCTGATCACCGAGGACATGGTACGCGGCATGAAGCCCGGCGCCGTGGTGGTGGACCTGGCCGCGGCCACTGGCGGCAACTGCGCCCTCACCGAGCCGGACTCCACCGTGATGGTCGACGAGGTGACCATCCTGGGCCCCACCGCGATCGAGTGCGGTTGCGCCCACTCCACCTCCTTCCTGCTCTCCAACAACTACACCACCTTCATCGAGCACCTGATCAAGAACACGGACAACCCAGCGGACGATATCCTCACCGCCACCCGTGTAGTGCAGGACGGCACCGTGGTGAACGAACGCTACCTGGCCCAGGGCACCATCCCATGAACCCATGAACGAACTCCACTACCAGCTCACCACCATCGACGGCGTGTTCGTGCTCGCCCTGAGCCTGCTGCTGGGCTTCGAGGTGATCCGCAACGTGCCGGCGGTGCTGCACACCCCGCTCATGTCCGGCTCGAACGCCATCAGCGGCATCATCCTTTTCGGCGGCATCACGCAGCTGCTGGCCGCAGGGCCCGGTGACATCCTGGTGGTGGCGCTCTCCTCGCTGGCAATCCTGCTCGGCGCGGTCAACATGTCCGGAGGCTTCTTCGTCACCCACCGGATGCTGGACATGTTCCGCGCCACGAGCAAGCGTAAAAACGAGCATTGACCGTGGGCATCCTTTACCTCCTTGCCACCGTGGGCCTTGTACAGGGCTTGAAGCTGATGGGTGAACCGGCGCGGGCGCGCACGGGCAACCTGCTGGCCGCGGCAAGCGCGTTGCTGGCGCTGATCACCGTCACCTGGGCCGCCTACAGACCGGAGACCGTGGGCATGCACCTCATCCTGCTGGTGCTGTTGCTGTTGGTCAGCACGGTGATCGGCCGCATGTGGAGCTACCGCGTACCGATGACCGCCATGCCCCAGCTGGTGTCCATCTTCAATGCAATGGGCGGCCTGAGCGCCGTGCTGCTGGGCTTGAACCAGGTACTCGCCATGGGCGTCCTGCCCGAGCACCGCTTCGGAGCCACCGTTCTCATACTGGGCGTGGCCCTCGGCGGGGTGGCCTTCACGGGCAGCATGGTGGCCTACCTGAAACTGGACGGACGCAGGCTCCCACGAGGTAACCGCCTGCACCACATGGGTGCGCGCGTGCTGCTGCTGGGCTTGCTGCTGGCGCTGGCACTGGTGTGGGTGTTGCCCGATGCCGCCGGCCTGATGGCCACGCTGCTGGCCGCGGTCGCCGTGGCAGCACTGGTCTACGGCGTCCTGTTCACCCTGCCCATCGGCGGTGCCGACATGCCGGTGCTCATCGCATTGCTCAACGCCCTCACCGGTGTGGCCACCCTCCTGGCGGGCCTCATCTTCAAGGACCCCGTGATGCTCATCGGAGGTATCCTGGTGGGTGCCACGGGCCTGATCCTCACCGTGCAGATGAGCAAGGCCATGAACCGCACCCTGCGAAGCGTACTGGCCGGATCCATCAAGAGCGCCCGGGGAGGCGCTGCCGAAAGTGAGGAGCAGGTGCGGCCAGTGACCGCCGTGGAGACCGCATCCATGCTCGCTTTCGGGAAGCACATCGCCATCGTGCCGGGCTATGGCATGGCCGTGAGCCAGGCCCAACAGGCCGTGTACGAGATGCAGGGACTGCTGCAGCGCATGGGCGCCGGTGTGCACTACATCATTCACCCGGTCGCGGGCCGCATGCCCGGCCACATGAACGTGCTGCTTGCAGAGGCGAACGTGCCCTACGCCAGCATCCATGCCATGGAGGAGGTGAACGATCACATGGACCGCTACGATGTGGTGCTGGTGATCGGCGCCAACGATGTGGTGAACCCCGCCGCCGAGTCCGATCCGGGCTCCAGCATCCACGGCATGCCCATCATCCGCGCTTACAAAGCCAAGCAGGTGGTGGTGTTCAAACGCGGCATGGCCAAAGGCTATTCCGGCGAACGCAACCTCCTATTCG
>JAGQVR010000119.1 GCA_020437875.1 Flavobacteriales bacterium | reverse complement strand
GGGGGCAGGATTTGAACCTGCGACCTTCGGGTTATGAGCCCGACGAGCTACCATCTGCTCCACCCCGCAATGGGCGGCAAAGATAGGGATCTTTTTCGAACTACTGCCTTCTCATTGGACTTTGATCGCAATGGGTGAGAGGTTCCTGGGCGGCGCCTGCCCGTTGGCCAGCACGGCCTTGATGCCCTCCACGTAGATCATGTCCCCGCTCTTCAGCTTGCACAGAATGGCCTTGATGTCCTCGGTGAAGGCGTTCGAGTTGCAGTATTTGATGATCGGTGACTGTCCGTTCCGCACAAGGGTGAACTCGAAGGATCTCACCTGCCATTGATCTCCGAACTCCGACCCCAAGGACTTGGCCAGCACCCCAGGGGAGGCGCAGAACTTGTTCTTCGGCACTCTGGTCACTCCCGGTTCGATCCCGGAGATGATGGCCGTTGGCGGTGGGAGGTCCTTCACCCGGAACCGCACCGGTCCGATACGCCGGGTCCCACCATCCGCCATGGTCACCACAACGCTCACCTCGGCCGAAGCCCCGTTCATGCCCGATGCGATCCATGTGTTCCCCGATCGCACGATCCGCCCGGTGCTGATGGTGGCCTGCACCCGCTCCATCGGTACGCCCGGCACCGACAGGTCGATCGGGTTGTCCACCCCACGGTAGAGCACGTTCATCTTCGTGGGCGATGCGACCAACAAGGGGGCCATCACCTGGTAGGTCGTGGAGTAAGGGAATTTCTCAGGACCATCGGGACCTTCGAACATGATCGTTCCGTTCACCACCTGCTCACCCACCCGATCGCCCCGCACCTGCAACTTGGCCTTGCCATCGGTACCGAGCGGTAACGTCGATCCCCCGTCAATGGTCACCGTCGGGCGGTTCTTCGGATCGTAGGCGGCCAGGAAGACATCAGCGCGGAATGAGTCACCCAGCATCACCAGGTTGCTCTGGGGGATGACCGCGGTGGTCAAGGTGCTGAACCGGTGTTCCTTGCGATCCACCTGACGGTAGAGCCACTTCACCACGTCGTTCTCCGAGCTGCGGATGTCCACCTGCAACTTGCTCAGGGTGGCCACACCCGCCGCCAGCGGCACATCATAGAAGTTGATGGATTCCCAGTTGTTCAGCACACCGGACGCATCACGCCGGTCACTGAAGTCGAAGAGCAGGTCGAACGCTGCGGTGAGTTCACCATCATCCCTGCCCTTCACCAACGTCTTCAGGCTGTCGCGGAAAGCGGCGATGCGCAGCTTCAGATCATACGCACTGCCCTCGTTGGTGATGGGTGCTGCGGGTTCACCGCCTACGAGCATGCGCGTCAGGGTCTCCCGGTCGTCCTTGTTGTCGAGCGCGAGCAGCGCGCGCATGGTGTCCCTTCCCGTCGCGTCCTTTCCACGCAACGCAGCCAGGGAGGCACCATCGGCCTCGGCGATGGCCTTCACCTTGATCCGCTCGATCCTTTCCACGAGCGAGTCCGCCTGTGCCTTCACACCCATGGCACGTTCATGTGGTTCCTTGAACTTCTCCGGAAAGCGCTCCGCGGCATCCGCGAATACGGCATACTCCATCGCTGAGCGCTGTTCGTGCGCCCGCTCGCTCCGCACCAGTTCGCCATCCATCACGGCGAATGCATCGAGCACTTCCTTGCTCACGTTCAGGGCGAGGATCGCCGTGAGCACGAGGTACATCATGTTGATCATCTTCTGCCGGGGAGGCAGGCTCGCTGTGGCCATGACGGTGCGGTGTTCGTGGGAAGTGCGACATGCACCTCCGAACGTTCAATGCACCCAGGCAGCGCGGGTAACGACATACATGATCAAGCCTCCTCCGCCAATGCCTGCAGCTCGGTGGAAGCGTTCTCCCACTCCTCCATCACCTTGGCGATCCGCTGTGCGAGATCACCAAGCCGTTCATAGCCCTGCTGCAGGGAATCCGCAGGCATGCCTCCCTTCATCACTTCGGCTTGTAGTTCCTTCTCCTGCTTCTCCAGGTCGGCGAGTTGTTTCTCCAAACGCTCCACGGCGTTCTGTGCCTTACGACGCTCCTTGTCGCGGTCGCGTTTGTCGCGCTGGTCCGACGGTTTCTCCACTTTCGGAGCCTTGGCTTGCACCGCACTGCTCTTCCCGATATCCGCGGTCTGCAAGGCCTTGCGCTTCTCGATCAACTCGAGGATGTCGAGGTGCTGATCGCGGATCCGGTGCTCGTCCAGTTCAAGGATCCGTGTGGTAAGACCGGTGAGGAAGTCACGGTCGTGGCTCACCAGCAGGAAGGTGCCGTCATAGGCCTTGAGCGCTTCCTTCAACACGTCCTTGCTCTGGATGTCCAGGTGGTGCGTGGGTTCATCGAGGATCAGGAAGTTCAGCGGCTTCAGCAGCATGCAGCACAAGGCGAGGCGTGCGCGTTCACCACCGCTCAGCACCTTCACCTTCTTGTCCACATCATCACCGCTGAACATGAAAGCGCCGAGCATGGCCCGCACACGGACCCGGTTCTCCTCGCTCGCGGCGTACTCCGCCGTCTCCATCACGGTGCCCTGCGGGTTCATCCGTTCCGGCATGTCCTGCGCGTAGTAGCCCACGATCACGTTGTGCCCGAGGCGGATCTCCCCGTCGAAGGATTCCTCGCCCATGATCATGCGCACGAGCGTCGACTTGCCCGTACCGTTCGCGCCAACGAGCGCGAGGTGCTCCCCCTTTGCGATGGTAAGCTCCGCATGGCTGAAGATGCGCTTCTCCTTGTTCTGATCGTTCTTGTCCGGATAGGCCTTGCTCACATTCTTCACCTCGGCCACGATCTTGCCGCTCTGTGGTGCCGGTGGGAACTTCACGAGCATCTTACGCAGGTCCTCGTCCTCCACCTCGATGCGGTCCAGCTTTTCGAGCTTGGTGATCAGGCTCTGGGCGAACGCCGCCTTGCTCGCTTTCGCGCGGAACTTGTTGATCAGCGCTTCGGTCTCCTTGATGTACCGCTGCTGGTCCTTGGCGGCCGCGGCCTGCTGCTCACGTTCGACCTTGCGCAGCTCCACATATTGGCTCCAGGGCACCTTGCGGTCGATCAACTTGCCTCCGCTCACCTCGAGCGTGCGCAGGGTGAGCCGGTCGAGGAAGGTCTTGTCGTGCGAGATCAGCACCAGAGCGGCCGGATAGGTCTGCAACAGGTCCTCCAGCCATTGGATCGCTGGCAGGTCAAGGTGGTTCGTCGGCTCGTCCAGCAGCAGCAGGTCCGGACGCATCAGCAGGATCCGCGCCAGCTCGGCGCGCATGCGCCAGCCACCGCTCAGCTCGCTCATCAACCGGTGCATGTCGTCACCCACGAAGCCGATGCCCTTCAGCATCTTCTCCACCTGCATGTCGTGGTCGCCTGCACCGATGGCGTTGAGCCGTTCATGTGCGGTGGCCAGTTCCGTGGCCAGTTCGATGGCCTCCTCGTCCGTGGTGACGGTTTCCAGCGCTTTCTCGATGGTCGTTAAGCGTGCCTGCAAGTGCAGCGCCTCCTCGAAGGCCTTCTCCGCCACCTGCCAGGGCGTGAGCTCCAGGTTGTGCGCCATCTCCTGCGGGAGATAACCCACCTTCAGTTCCTTGGGCTTGCCGATGGTCCCTTTGTCGAAGGGCTGCACCCCGGCCAGCGTCTTCAGCAGGGTGCTCTTACCCGCACCGTTCCGGCCCACCAGCCCGATACGGTCATCGCTGCCGATGAAGAAGTTGAAGTCATCGAACATCGGCCGTTGACCGAAATGCAGGGTGAGGCCTTGGACGGTGATCATGGTCGGTAGCGGGTCGAAAAGGCGCGCAAAAGTACGGGAGCTGGGAAAAGCGGAAGCCCCCGGAGATCCGGGGGCTTCACAGATGTCGGGAACAGTGGGTCAGAAGTTCCAGAGGTCGTGCTCGAACTCGAACAAGGCCTGCTTGATCTCCTCCCCTTCGAGCAGGGCGTCCAGTCCGGTCTTGTACTCGTTGATGTTCCGGTCGTAGACGTTGCTCCACTTGGTGATGTAGCTGCTGAACTGCCGCTTCCAGAAGATGTCCTCGAAGCTGCGACGCTCCGCATCGTTCTCCCTGTTGAAGGCCTCCCAGTTCGCGAAGACATAGCGGCACTCCGGGTAGTAGAGCCAGAAGAGCGGTGTGTAACCACGCACCTCTCCGTCCTCCCCCTTGGCCTCCTTCATCGGCGCGATCCCGATGATCCGGATGTCCATCGTGCTGCGCTGCTTGTCGAAGATCCAGTCCTCCTTCAGGCGGTACATCTTGATGTCCCCGCTCTCCACCGTGATCTCCTGCACCACGGGTACCAGTTCCCCGGTATCCAGGTCCTCGGTGTACTGGGTGTCCAGGCGGGTGAAGATGTCCTTCAGGTCCGTTGCCAGCAGGGGTTTGCGGAACTCATCATCCTCGGCGGTCGGCCCCACGTCGTAGGCGGTGATGGAACCATCCACCAGCAATCCATGGCGGATCACATCGAACAGGCTCTTCCGGTCGTTGATGGCCTGCTCGGGGTAGTACAAGGGGTGGTTGAGTTTCTCACGCAGGTCGATCGTGCGCCACACCCTGCGGGCCCACATCACGTCCGCTTCGCGGATGTGGGTGTAGGGCACCACGCGCTTGGTCTTCGTATGCTCCTTGATGTAGGCACCATCGAGCACGGTCTGCGCCACGGCATGCGTCGTGGAACAGCTCGCCGCGACCGCAAAGGCGGCGGCGGTCAATATGTTCTTGCAGGTCCTCATCTTGGTTCGTTGTTCAGGTTATCACACCACTTTGAACGAGAGTGAGCCCAGGCTTCGTGTGGTACCGTCGGGTCCGCGTGCCTTGATGCTCTCGATGTATACCTTCTGGCCGGACTTGGCCCGTTGGAACATCTCCTTCACATCGCCGCTCACGGCCGCTCCCTTCACGATCTTCTCGATCACGTTGCCACCGATGATCATGGAGACCTTGTACTCAACGATCTCGAACTTCAGGTCGAACTCGAAGTCGATCATCTTCGCGATCACACCGGCGGCAGCGGTGAGCTCCACCTTCCGGATGGTCTCGTCATCGATGGACTTCCCGGCGAAATAAGGCCGTGGGTTCGGCACGTTCTTTACCCGGAACTTCATGCCGGTCATGGTCTTGTTCGTACCGTCCGGATTGGTGACCGTGGCGCTGATGGTGGCTTCGGACTCACGTCCCGGCTTCACCACCCAGCCATCACCGCCCTTGCTCAGGCTGCCATTGGTCATGCTCGGACGGATGTCCTTGTCGCTGTAACCGGATACGCTGATGCTGACCGGGTTGTCCACACCGCGGTAGAACACGTTCATCTTGGTGGGGCTCACGACCAGATTGGGTTGGGCCACCTCATAGGTGGTCTCGAACACCTCCGTGGTCTCCTCACCACCCACCGGCTTGAACTTGATGATACCCCGCACGGTCTGCAATCCGGCACCACCCGCCACGCGCTCGAGTATCGCCTTCGCACCGTTCATCGGCAGTTTGATGGCCTCACCATTGATCTTCTTGGCGATCGTGTCCACGGTGGCGCCCGGACCGGCGATATAGACCTCCGGTGCGTTCTGGTCATCATAGGCACCCAGGAAGATCTCCGCCTGGTACTTGCTACCTACGGTCACGTAGCTGCTCAGGGGCCTAACGATGGTCGTGAGCTTGTTGAACTTGAAGCTCTTCCCTTCCACCGCGTCCATCATGCGTTTCACCACTTCACCCTCCGCGTTCCGGACATCCGCCTGGATCTTGCTGAGGATGGTGATACCTGCCGCCAGGGGCACGTGGTAGAAGTTGATGCTCTCCCAGTTGTTCATGGTCCCGGAGGCGTCCTTGCGGTCGCTGAAGTCGAACACCCGGTCCATGGCCGCCGAGAGGTCACTGTCATCCTTGCGGCTGTTCTTGACCAGTTCGCGGAAGGCCTCGAGCTTCTGCTTCAGTTCGAAAGCGGTGAAGGGCCCCTCGACGGGTTTGCCCGGCTCACTGCCAACGAGCATGTTCGTCAGCTCATCATGGCTGTCCTTCTTGGACACCTTCTGCAGGTCCACGATACGGCCATCACCGAGCACCACGCTGTCCTTGGGCCAGCCTTCGGCCTTGATGATGGCGCGTGCCTTGATGGTGTCGATATAGGCCACCAGCTCGCGACCTGAAGCCTGGATCTTCTGGGCCTCGTTCCACGCTGCCCCGTACTTGGCCTGGTTCTCACTGGCCAGGCTCTGGAAGCTCGTGTACTGGGCGTTCATCTTGTCGTTGAGCGACAGCTTGGTGTTCTCCAAGCCGTTGTTCACCGTCACGAAGCTGTCCAGGATCTCCTTGGATACGTTCAGCGCCAAAAGCGCCGTCAGCACCAAGTACATCATGTTGATCATCGCCTGTCGAGGCGTCTGTTTACCACTTGCCATCTGTATCCAACAGGTCTATTCGGTTCCAGATCAAAGTGACCCCCTTGCTCAGCTGCGCACGGTCATGGCAGCGAGCATGTTGCCATAGACGGTGTTCAGTTTGGCCAGGTTATCACTGAGTTCGGCGATGTTCTCCTTGTAGCGTTTGGTATCGTCCACCGAGTTGCGGAGGTTGGTGAGCATCTCGCTCATGCCCTCGAACATCTGGTTGGCGGCCTCCAGTTTCTCGCGGCTGCCGCGGAGCTGCATCTCGTACATCTCGTTGAGCGCGGAGAGGTTCTGGCTCATCTTCTGCAGGCTCTCACCCGCGTTGCGACCGGCGTCGACATTGTTGGTCAGACCCACGAGGCTCTCGCTGGCCTTCTCGTAGCTGTCGCTGAGGTTGCTCACCTTGGCGCTGGCGTCCTTCAGGCTGGTCGCATATTCGTTCGTGGCCGCTGCCGCCCCGGTGATCTCGCCCATCTGCTTGGCCTGGTCGCTCAGGGAGCGCATGCCATCACCCAGACTGGCGATCAGTTCCGGTTCGATCTTGGCCCCTTCGAGCATGTCATCGAGCTGCTCGGTGATGGAGCGCTGATCCTCCTTCTTGAAATCCTCGCCCTCATGACGCTCACCGGTGGCGAGTTCGGGGTACACCAGGCTCCAATCGGGATCCTCGTGCGGAGGTTCGAACGCCGAGAAGAAGAAGATGATCGCCTCGGTACTAAGACCGAGGATCAGGAAAAAGCTAGCCAGCGGCCAGTGCTGGATCTTGAAAAGAGCGCCAATGATCACGACCGCTGCACCGATACCGTACAGTTTGGCCATGAAGTTCTTCCACTTCTTGCTGCCGGGTTTCATCTGTCGTCCTTGCGTTTTAGGTTCTGAAAGGTTCTGCTTCTGGTCCTTGCTTGTTGAATGCGGTCGTCAGGTTCCGTAACGACCCTATTTCCGGTTCGTGCCGATGGCCTAGAGGTCTTCGGCGTTGACGGCCTTGCCGCGTCCGAGGAAGGTCATCACCGAGCGGAAGCCGATGTAGGCCTTGGTGGTGTCCTGGTATTCGAAGCTGCGGGTGCCGGTCTGCATGTAATACCCGATGTCCTTCCATGAACCACCACGTATCACCTTCCGCTTGAGCGAAGGGGGGTCGTTCATGAGCGCATCGTAACTGTACTCGGGGTTGAGGTCATGGTCGAAGTCGTACACGCTCTCATCGAAGGCGGTACTGGTCCACTCGGCCACGTTACCGGCCATCTGGTAGAGGCCGTAATCGTTCGGGGTGTAGCTATCCACGGGCACGGTATGGAAACCACCGTCATCCACGTAGTTGCCATGCAACGGTTTGAAGTTGCCCAGGAAGCAGCCCTGGCGGTTCCGCACGTAAGGGCCACCCCAAGGATACGGGGCACCATCCAGGCCACCGCGGGAAGCGTACTCCCACTCGGCCTCGGTCGGCAGGCGGAAACGGTTGATGAAGGCATCGCCGTTCTGGCTCAACCACGAATTCATCAATTGCGTGCGCCAAACGTTGAAGGCATTGGCCTGCTGCCAGGTCACACCCACCACAGGATACTCGTCGTAGGCCGGATGCCAGAAATAGTTCTCGGTCATCGGCTCGTTGAAGGAGTACGTGAAGTCGTGCACCCAGACGAGCGTATCGGGGTATACGTTGATGATCTCCTTGATGATGAACTTGCTCCGGTCGCTATGACCACGGATGGCGTTGTTCTGGCCTTTCACGTTGGTGTAGCTCAGGTCGAGGTCGCGGGCGTTGTTCGCCTTCCGGGCCGCCTCCTTCAGGTCGATCCAATAGTACTCGAACATCAGCTTCCGCGTGTCTATCTCCTTCCGGCGATAGAACTGCTCGCTCTCGGAGAGGAACATGTCGGCGAGGGCTTCGCGCTCCTCATCGCCATACCAGTCGATCCGCTCGCGCCAGTTGATCACCGGCGGATCGATCTCCTCGCCATACTCATCCTCCGTAAGTACATGCTCGCCGATGTCCTCATCACCCAGGATCCGCTTGGCGATGGAGTCACGCACGTAGAACACGAATTGCCGGTACTCGTTGTTGGTGATCTCCGTCTGGTCCATGTAGAAGGCCTGGACGGAAACGGTCTTGCTCTTGCTCACCGAGGCGTAGGGAACATCCTGGTCGCTGGGCCCCATGACGAAGGAACCCATGCCGATGTAGTTCATCCCGTAGGGATCCACATCATACCAGCCGGGTCGGCCCTGGACGCCGATCAGCTGCCCCTGGCCACCACCACCGCAACCCGCCAGCAGGGCCGCAGCGCACAGATACACTATGGGACGTTCCATGTTCT
>JAGQVR010000011.1 GCA_020437875.1 Flavobacteriales bacterium | reverse complement strand
CGTATCGGTTGCTTCCCTTCAAGGTCTTGAAGAATACGGCGGCCTTCTTGTTCCTCCTCAGCGCTTCTTTCAGATCTGGTGGTACGGTGATGCTGCTCGCCTGGGCATAGGCATTCTTCCACTGACCACTGGCTTTTGCGCGCTCGACCGCAGCCAGACCGGCAGGCCGCATCAACCCGGCCTTGATGAGTTCCTGCACCTTCTTCTTGTTGACCTGGCTCCAGATGCTCTTCGGCGTGCGCGGCAGGAACTTCTGAAGGAAGGACGCTTCGTCATAGCTCCGCTTGATCGCATCGATCCATCCATGGCACAGCGCGACCTCCAAGGCCTCGGCGTACGTGACCGAGAGCATTCCACTGTCCTTCTTCGCGATCCGGATGTAGATCCCGGGTGAGCTTCCGCCATGCTTCGTGAGCCAGGCCTCCCAGGCCCGCGCCGTCTCGAAGACCAGGATCGGGCGGTCGTCCGGGGGCGGTGTGGCTGGCTTGCTCGTTGTTGTGCTCTTCGCCATGACCTTTCTCAGTGCGGTCTGTGTTTCTGTGGTGAACTATTCGCTCACGATCCAATTGAGCTCGGTCCGGTAGTCCTTCGGGTCCTTCACTTCCTCCGGGTTCGTGAGGTAGCTCTCCCAGAACCGGCCCGTCTCGCCGTGGCCTTGATCTCTCACCCAGGTCTGCATTTCCATCCACGCTTGAGCAAGTGCTTCGTAGGGCCCCTGGTACACGCTGCGCACCACGTTCACGGCGGGCAGCTTGCTACTGATCACGCGTCCTTCCGGCTTCACAGGCTTTGAGACAGGGAATCCGATCTCGAAATCGAACGTATCGCTGGGCCGGCGGTGATGATAGCTGAACATCGGCCCGGTGATCTGGATGCCTTGTCCATTGATGGTCCTGATCAACTCCTGGATAGCGGGATCCATGTACTTGGACATTTCACGGCTGGGGACGACAAGCGGTATGACCGCCGTTGCGATCTCCTTCGTTCGGATGACTTCGGGTGGTGTGATCATTGGTCCTGGTTTGTTTGAGCGGAAGATCCTCCGCCCTTACTGGATCTTCTTGATGAGTTCCTTGATGATCGCTGTCAGCACCTTCTCGTTGTTCTTCACGTCGGTGAGGTTGCGGATGAGCGCGATCCAGCGTCCGTCCTTGTACTCGCCTTCGAGCAGGCCGCCGCGCTTCTTAACGTCCGCGCCGCGCAGGAAGATCAGCCGCAGCGTGTCCTGCTTGAAGAAGTTGAAGCCGACGAGGTAGCGCTTGTAGGTCTTTGGGTCGAAGGGCTCCATCTCCCCGGTGAAGTAGAAGGTGGGCGCGTTCCAGAAGATGCCTTCGCCGATGCGCTTGTCCGCTTTCAGGATGATCCTGCGCAGTTCGGTGGCCAGGTTGTGCAACGGATGCTTCAGCTGCTTCATGTAGGCATCCACCTTATCCGGTTCGGAGATGCCGGTATACAGCGCGTTCCCAGGCTTGGCCTTCTTTTCCTGGGCTGTTACAAGCTCCTCCAATTGCTGATAGCTGAACTCCAGCCCGCCTTCCATCGGCGAAGCAAGGATGCCATCACGCACCTTCTTCGACTCGTAGCGCGCCGTGATGGTCATCAGTGTCACGCCGTTCTTCTCCGTGAGCACGGTGGTTGAAAGCGCATCGCCATCATACCACGGATCGTCGAAGAGCTCGGTGTTCACGAGGCGCTCCGGGCGCTTGATCTCCTTGTACACGCCGCCCAGCGCCATGCCCTGTCCGGATTGGTTCTTCCAAACGTAGCGGAACTTGCCGCCCACGCGCAGGTCCACCTTGCACGCGGTCATGGTCCAGCCCGGCGGCCCGTTCAGCCATTTCTTGATCAGTGTGGGCTTGGTCATCGCATCGAAGACCAGCTCACGCGGAGCCTTGAATCGGCGGGTGATCACGAATTCGCGATCGCCCTTGGCCTTCACTTTCACCTTGGTCATCACTTCACGCTGTTGAGGTAGGCTGCCAGCTTATCGAAGGTGCCTTTCCAGCCGCCGTCCATACCTTCGCGTGCGCTGTCGAACATGGCGAGCTCCTCCGCGCTCGACCCCTCCACCGGCAGCCAGGTCACGCTCAATTCCGTGCGGTCGTTGCCGAGGTCCTCGAAGTCCATCACCCAATGCATCACCTTCGGCCAGGTCGGTGCCATGGGATGCGTGCCGATGCCGCCGTCCTCATCGCTGAAGCTCTGGATGGACACGATGCGATCGATAGGGTCGATCTCGAGGTAGGTCATGATGCCCCACGCGTTGAAGCTGCCGTCGGCGCTCCGCTGCGCGTAGTGGTATTTGCCACCCACACAGAAGTCCATGCTCTTGGTGAAGCCGGTGACGCCTTCGGGCCCGAGCCATTTCTCCAAATGCTCGGCCTGCGTGTTCACTTTCCACACGAGCGCGCGCGGCGCGTCGAACTCACGAGAAACTACGTGTGGCTTGATCGCTGTGGTGGGTTTCATGTCAGGGTCGTAGTGGTCATGGATGGGTATGCTCGGATGGTCATTCGGGATTCGCGGCCAGCAGCTCCTCGAGTTGCTGGAGTCCCATCGTGTAGCCCTCCTTGAAGCCCATCGCGATGATCTGATCCAGGTCTTTCGGTGAGGCGAAGTGGAGGGTCGTTCGCACCAGGGTGCCGCCGTTCTCCGGCTCGAAGCGCGCTTCCCAGCGCACGCGGGGTTTGATATCGTTGGCTTCGCCGTGTTCGTTGCAGAACGCATCGTTGCCGGAGAAGTAGGACTTCGGTCTGATGGTCTCATAATCGAAGAAGCACCAATGCCGATCGCCCTGCGGCCCTTGCATGCAGTACAACCACCGCCCGCCTTCACGGAAGTCCAGCGACGTGATCACACATTCATAGGGCTTCGGCGCCCACCATTTGCATAGGATGTCGGCCTCAGTCCAGGCGGCCCACACGTGGTCCAGTGGCGCATTGAAGGAACGTTCCACGATGATCGTGCGGTCTTCCTTCTTGACGATGAAATTTAGGAGAGCTTGCTTGGTCATGGGTCAGGGGTTCTGTCAGGACAGGAATCGCCAGGTCTATCGATTCAAGTAAGCATCCAGACGCGCAAGGGTCTGTTGACCGCCCTCTACGGCGCCGTATTCCTTCACGACCAAGTCGCGCTGTTCCTTGGTTTCGAAGGTGGAGTGAAGCGTGACCCGGGTCTTTCCTCCTACCTCGTCAAGGGTGAGGACGGCGCGGAAGAGCACGCGGTCACCGTCGCCACCATGGTCATGATCCATGCGTGAGGGTTCTTCGATCCGCGTGAAACGGACCCAGTTCGGATAGTCGCGGCCGTCCGGACCGTGCATGATGAAGACCCATTCGCCGCCCTCGCGGAAGTCGAATGAACTGGTCGTGATAGTGAAGCCGTTCGGCCCCCACCATCGTGCCAGTGCCTCGGCCGTCGTGAAGGCTTTCCACACACGCTCTCGCAGCGCTGCGATGTTGCGCGTGATCACGATCTCGCGGTCACCGACCACACCGTCCGGGGCTTTACTTGTTGCTTCCATGCTTCTTGGTCTTGGCGGTCTTCGCGGCCGACGACTTCTCCTGCGCCTGCAACTCCTTCAGATATTCCTCCAATCGATCGAATCGTTCCTCCCAGAACTGGCGGTACTGTTCCATCCAATCGGTGGCCTCCTTCAGCGGCGCCGCCTTGATCTCGCACGGCCGCCATTGCGCCTCCTTGCCGCGTGCGATGAGCTTTGCGCGTTCCAACACTTTCAGGTGCTTGCTCACTGCGGGAAGGCTCATGTCGAAGGGCGCCGCCAGCTCATTCACCGAGGCTGGACCGCTGGAAAGCCGCGCCAGTATGGCCCGACGCGTGGGGTCGGCCAGTGCCGAGAATGTGAGTGAAAGGCGATCTGCGGGCATTCGTGCGGACAAATATATTAAACCATGTGGTTAAATACAATAGTGCCCCCGATATCCGGATTATGGTCTTTGTAGTTTTAGAACATGCAAAAGCTCCTAATCGCCCTGAACATCTCTGACTCGGATGGTCTTGTGATCGGACATGCACGAGTGTTGGCGAACGCCTTCCGTGCCAGGTTGCGCCTTGTTCATGTGGCCACTCCCCCACCCGACTTCGTCGGCTATGAGGTGGGCCCACAATACATCCGTGATGCGCGTGCCGAGGACCTGAAGAAGGAACATGCTGCCTTGCTTCATATGCGTGACCAATTATCCGCGGACGGTTTCGAAGTGGACCATCGCCTGGTCATGGGTCCGATCGTAGAGACGCTCGTGGCCGAGGCCGAGGCCTTCGGTGCGGACCTGATCGTGATGGGGAGCCATGGTCGTCGGGGGATCGCCCGCATGATGGACGGAAGTGTGAGCGAGGACATTCTGAAAGAACACCGATGGCCGCTCTTCATCATCCCCGTTGCACCCGAGTCCTGAACATAGCGATAGGCAGGCTCTACATTTGGCGAACAATTGAACGACATGGCCATCAACAGAACAGCGACAGCGAATTGGAAGGGAACCGGAAAGGAAGGTGCCGGGACCATCTCGACCACCAGCGGCGCCCTCAGCGACGTTCCACATTCATTCCATACGCGCTTCGTGAGCGAGGATGGGAAGGCAGGCACCAACCCGGAGGAACTCATAGCCGCTGCACATGCGAGCTGTTTCACGATGAAACTGAGCTTTGTACTGAATGCGGCCGGGTTCACGGCCGAAGACCTGCAATGCACGGCGAATGTGAAGATGGACAAGGTCGGTGATGGCATGGGCGTGGTCAGCATCCGCCTTGAGCTGAAAGGCAAGGTCCCCGGGATGACGATCGAGCAGTTCCAAGCCTGTGCGGAAGAAGCAAAGGCCAATTGCCCGATCAGCCAGTTGTTGAGGTCCGTACCGATCACGTTGAGCGCACAGCTCGGGTAGTCGCAGGATCGGACGCATACCTGGATGCTGCACGCATTGCCCATCACGGACTGGCTTGCATTAAGCACACCCATCATCGACGTCCGTTCCCCGGGGGAATTTCAGCGGGGGCACATACCCAACGCGATCAATCTTCCGTTGTTCTCGAACGAGGAACGCGCTGTCGTCGGGACCATCTATAAGAAGCAGGGACGGGATCCCGCCTTGCTCGAAGGCCTGCGCTTGGTCGGTCCGAAGCTGGCGCACATCGTTGAAGAGGCCTGGCGTATCGCACCCGAGGGCCGTATCAGGGTGCATTGCTGGCGTGGTGGCGAACGCAGCGGGAGTGTGGGTTGGTTGCTGGACAAGGCCGGGTTCAAGGAGGTCCTCACCCTGAAGCGAGGGTACAAAGGCTTCCGGAACCATGTCCTGCAGGAGTTGGGCGGAGAGCTTCACCTGAAGGTCCTTGGGGGATTCACCGGATCAGGCAAGACGGAGACCCTGGATCGATTGCAGGAGAAGGGTGAGCAGATCATCGACCTGGAAGCCCTTGCCAGCCACAAAGGCTCCAGCTTCGGGGGCCTGGGTGCTGCACCACAACCGACCACCGAGCACTTCGAGAACCGATTATGGTGTAGGATCCGTTCGTTGGACCGGGAGCGCCCGATCTGGGTGGAAGATGAGAGTGCGATGATCGGCCGGATCAATCTTCCGCGTTCTTTCTACGAACAGATGCGTGCGGCACGGCTGTACTTCGTGAAGGTCCCCGTGGATCAACGTGCAGCCCGGCTGCTTTCGGAATATGGATCATTCCCCAAGGAGGATCTGGCGGAAGCCATCAAACGCATTGCGCGGCGCCTTGGGCCGCAACATTGCAAGCGTGCTTTGGAAGCCTTGGGCAACGATGACCTCAGGGAGGTGGTCCTTATCACACTGGGATACTATGACCGATCATACTTGCACGGGGTTTCCAAGCGCGACCCGCGACAGGTCGTCGAATTGTCCCCACTTGACCCGGGCATTTCGGAGATCGCCTCGCTCCTGATACGTACAGCATGAACAGCGAAGCAACTGAACCCGTCCGCCTCACGCGATATAGCCATGGTGCTGGGTGCGGATGCAAGATCGCCCCCGCGACACTGGAGGCCATCCTGCACGGTGAGGTGGAGAACCTGCCCGACCCTGCCCTGCTGGTCGGCTACGGAACGCGTGATGACGCCGCGGTCTATGCCATCGGTAAAGGGCGTTGCATCATCAGCACCACGGATTTCTTCTCTCCCATCGTGGATGACCCGTTCGACTTCGGCCGGATCGCCGCCACGAACGCACTGAGCGACGTGTATGCCATGGGTGGCCGACCGCTGATGGCCGTCGCCATACTCGGCTGGCCCGTGGAACGGCTGGGGCCCGAACTTGCACGCCGTGTCCTCGATGGTGGTCGCACGACCTGCACGGCAGCGGGCATCGCACTTGCAGGTGGGCACAGCATCGATGCACCGGAGCCGTTCTTCGGATTGGCCGTGACAGGTGAGGTGCGAGAGGAACACGTGAAACGGAACGATACCGCACGAACGGGAGACGTCATCTTCCTCACGAAGCCGCTCGGCACCGGCGTGCTCGGAACGGCATTGAAACGAGGCATCCTTCCGGATGATCAATACCGTGAGTTGATGGAGACCATGGCCCGACTGAACAGTGTCGGAACAGTGCTCGGGGGCATGGAGGGTGTGCATGCGATGACGGATGTGACCGGTTTCGGGCTTTCTGGCCATCTGCTCGAAATGTGCGGGGAGAGACTCTCCGCAGAGGTGGAATTCGATGCGCTCCCCTTATTGTCCGGTGTTCAGACCCTCGTCTCCCAAGGCTGTTATCCGGACGGGGCACTACGCAATTGGAAGGGCCATGCATCGCGCATCGATGGGGCCAGCACGATGGAGCGGATGTTCGTACTTTCTGATCCGCAAACAAGTGGTGGATTGTTGATAGCCTGCGATCCCTCCTGTTCAGCAGAGTTGATCAGAACGCTTGCTTCCAGTGGGATATCCGGTGTTCCCATCGGACGGTTCATACCGGCAGGATCCCACTCGATCGTGAAGGTATTGTGACCTTGTCGGGTACATGGGGCCTTACCTTGGGCGCGCAGCAACATTGCTGTGACCATATGCTCAACCCATAATTCGAAGAATGGCGACTGAACGACTCGGCGAAAAGAACATCGACCTCCTGCTGAACCAATACCGCTCGGAAAGGAAGCGGCTGATGTTCCAACTGAACAAAGTACGAGAGACCATTGGCGAACTGAAGACGCTTCGCGCCAAAGCCGCGAAGGCCGCGCCTGAAGCAACGGTGAAACGTGGACCGGGACGACCTCCGAAGGTGCGGAACGAGGATGGTGGAAGTGCTTCTGCGGGCCGTAGACGGGGACGAAGGAAGAACGCGCGGGCAGGCGGGTATCGCCTAAGTCCGTGGGATGTGATGGTCGTGGACGCGATCAAGAAGGAGGGCCTGCTTCCGAAGGAAGTGATCATGGAACATGCGCGAGCTTGGGCCAAGACCCACGCGAAACGGATGACGATCGATGAGATCTCCGTGAAGGTCACGCGCGTGCTCCAGAAGCTGAGCGGACCGCGTGGTGTGCTCGGCACGCATCGCACTGGACTACGCCGGGGTTACCACTATGGACTGAAGGAGTGGTTCTTCGCGAGCAGCGGAGCCTTGCGGAAGCAGTACATGGACAGGTTGGTCCTCGAACCGAAGGCCTGAGGACCGGGGAGCGATGCGCGCGCTGCGTCTCATTCCCATTCCCTTGCTTTTCTGCCTCACCGGCTCCGTTTGTGTTCCTCCCATGAGGGCCACGGAGGATGGTCTTGCACACATCAGACTACCCAAGGGCTTCGTCATCGACGTGTTCGCTGAAAGCGTGACCAATGCCCGGGCGATGTGCTGGGGCGATCAAGGGACGCTCTTCGTGGGTACACGAGGTGAAGGTGTGGTTCATGCCCTTCGCGATGTGGATGGAGATGGTCGTGCCGACGAAAGGCATGTGGTCGCTCGCGGTTTGAACATGCCGGTCGGTGTGGCCTTCCGGGACGGCGACCTCTTTGTGAGCGCCGTCGACCGGATACTCAAGCTCCCGGGCATCGAGGACCACCTGGTGGATCCGCCGGAACCCGAGGTGGTAACGGACCGTTTCCCGTCGGAGACCCATCATGGCTGGAAGTTCATCGCATTCGGACCGGACGGGGATCTGTATGTGCCCGTGGGTGCACCATGCAACATCTGCTTGAGCGAGGACAGTGTGTTCGCCACCCTGACCCGGATGAAGGTCGACGGGAGCGGTATGCGCATCATTGCGCACGGTGTCCGCAACTCGGTAGGCTTTGACTGGCATCCGGTCACAGGACAGCTGTGGTTCACGGAGAATGGCAGGGATTGGCTGGGTGATGACGGTCCGGACTGTGAACTGAACGTGCTCCGGACCGAAGGAGAGCACTTCGGGTATCCGTATTGCCATGCCGGCACCATCGCTGATCCCGAGTTCGGGGATCAACGGGATTGTGGGGAATTCGTTCCACCAGCCGCGAAGCTGGGTCCGCATGTCGCCCCATTGGGCTGTCGGTTCTACACGGGCAAGGGTTTTCCACAACGGTATCACCATGCCCTCTTCATCGCTGAGCACGGTAGTTGGAACCGCTCGGAGCCCATCGGCTATCGGGTGGTCGTGGCCTTCCCGCAGGCTGATGGATCCGCGGTCACGGAGGTCTTCGCGGAAGGCTGGCTCCAGGGTGGTCGAAAAACGGGTCGCCCGGTCGACGTCCTGGCAGCACCGGATGGCAGCTTGCTGGTCAGCGATGATGCTGCCGATCGGATCTACCGGATCACCTATTCCGGCGAATAGCTTCGAATGGTCCTCTGCGCGGAGGGGAAAAGAATTTTTGCGCCCCCTGTGACCCCCCATCCCCTCCTCCGTCCCAAAGGAGACGAGCACGGTCCGGAAGGGAGAGTCCGGGTCGGGCGGATCCTTGAAGCGCCTCTGGGCGCTTCAAGCATTTTCGGCCCCGCGCCATCATGATCGGCATGGTGATCGTGGAAAGTATGGGGCAGGTCATTCCCGGATGGCCTGTTCAACCACTGAACTTTGGCCTCATGCGACCGAAAGCCCTTTTTCCCCTGCTATTCGCCTGCACCATCATCAGCTCCCAAGCCCAGGACCGCGGTTTCGGTTTGGGCGTCATGATCGGTGACCCCACCGGATTGAGCGGGAAATTGTGGACCGGGAACGACCGTGCCCTCGGATTCGGACTCGCTTGGGGACCATGGCATTCAGGTTACCTCCACGCGCATGCCGACCTTCTCTTCCACAACATGGACATCTTCAAGGTGAGTGTTGGAAGACTGCCGCTGTATTATGGACCAGGCCTTCGCCTCCAGTCATGGAATGGTGGCCGGTACTGGAACAGGGGTCGCTACGTCGACCACCCTGGAACCTATGTGACCTTGGGTGTACGATTTCCGGTCGGTCTTGTCTATCTCGTGGACAATGCCCCGGTCGATATCTTCCTGGAGGCGGCACCCACCCTTGACCTGTTGCCTGGAACCTACCTGAACTTCGATGGTGGTCTGGGCGTGCGCTACTACTTCAATTGAAGGGTCGCCAACGGAGCCAGGCCTTGTCCTTCATGGACGTGTGATCCAGCCACAGGTAGACCCCATGGGCGATCAAGGTCCCAAGGGCGGCTCCGGCCAGGATATCCTCCGTGAAATGCTGTGATAGGTAGACCCTGCTGTACGCGAGCACGGCAGCCAACACGCCCAGGACCAGGCTCCAGGTGCCGCGATCGACCAGGATGGCAAGGGCGAAACACATGCTGAACGCGGCCGTTGCATGACCGCTGGGAAAGCTCAGGTGGTGATGCAACTCCATCCCCTCCACCCATGGAAGATCACCCAGTCGGTCCTTGAACATGTAAGGTCGGTCGTACGCGAACACCCGCTTCAGGATCTGTACGGCGATGGCGCTCAAACCACAGCTCAGACCCATCATCAGGAACGCCCGCATGCTCACCATGAACAATAGGATGACGGAGAGGGCGGTCGGCACCAGACCATCCGCGAGGTGCGTAATGGTCGCGAAGAACCGGTCCGCACCGAGCGACGTGTAGGCATGCATGATCCTGTGCAGGTCCAATTGGTCCGTCCCGAGCACGGCAAGGAGCAATACCACGGTGAAGGCCGCCCATGTGAACAGGAAGGGGTGGATGGACTTCTTCGCACGCACGGCGCGAAACTAGCTGGCCTTCCGAACTTGCGACCGGACTTCCTCAGCCTGCCATGATGATCCGGCCCACCAATGATCGCGTGATCGTACTTGTCCTATCAATAGCGTTGGCGGCGATCGAGCCGGGTCACGCACAGAGCTTCACGCAGACATTCGGTGGTCCCGGGGCACAGGACGGTGTAGGTGCCTGGCCGTCCCCGAACGGTTACAGGGTGGCCGTTCGAACGCATGACAGCGCCCCGAATGGATTCAAGGCAACGCTGCGGACGACCAATTCGACCGGCGGTTCACTTGGAGCGACCACATGGCCGATGTCGGGGAACACGTTCATCCAGGACGCCGTGCACACCGATGATGGAGACGCATTCGTCATTGGGAGCGTGATGCGCGCAGGTTCGGAGAAGCACGATGTCTTCTACTCCAAGGTGCTTGCCGATGGAACGATCCTCTGGACCCGGACCCCGGCACTGAGCGGTTCACAGCAGCTCTTCGGCGGTGTTGCACTGGCGGATGGTGGGGCCGTGTTCTGCGGCGTGGCCGAGGAGGAGGGTGTCCACCAGCCGTTCGCCATGCGATGCGATGCTGACGGAGATACCATCTGGTCCCATGTGGAGCCATCGCCCACGGATGCGGAGGCGTACGCGGTCGCCACGGACGGCGACCATCTGCTCTTCACGGGACGGATCGCGACCTTCGGAGGGCATGACGACATCCACCTGTTCAAGACGGATATGGCCGGAACCCCGATGTGGTCCACTTCCATCGGTGGAACGGCCACGGATAACGGGCGGTCCATCGCCAATGTGGGCGATGATGAATGGCTCGTCGCCGGTTGGACCGATTCCTACGGACCGGTGGACCAGACCAGCCAACGTCGAAGCTTCCGGGCCTGCTTGTTGGGTATCAATGCCGATGGGGATACGACCTGGACGAGGACCCTGGGTGATACGCTTTACGATCAACGAGCTTATGCCATGCACAGGGTCTCTGCCAATGAGATCTACCTGGCTGGTGAACGGAGCACCCCGTTCGGGTCGGATGCTTTCATCATGAGGTTGGCCGCCAATGGCGATCCAGTGTGGGAGCGTGCTCTGGATCTCGGAAGAGAGGATCGGCTGTCCCATATCAGGTGGCTGAACGACGGAGTGATCGGCACCGGATGGTCGTTCGGGGAGTTCGGCCGCCAGGTGCTCTTCGTCAGGCGTGGTCCGGACGGGAATTGATCTTCACCGTGGATCGTTGATGGATCCTTCGCGGATCCCCCCGATCGAGGGATCGCGATCAGGGAACGGGATGGCTTGTTTCGCTCATCAACGATCAAGACCATGACCATCGGCCGCAAACAGCTCAAGACGACCAGGGACCCGGATGTACCACGGTTATTGGACCTCCGCACGAAGGCAGTGCTCCAGGCCATCAGCATGGAACCAAGGGGTAATGCGCTCACCGCCTACGTGCGCACGATCATCGAGGCACGAAAGCTCTAGGGAAGTTGTTCGGTCCTCGTGTTGGTGGGAATGATCCCTCCGATGTTGAGCAGGATCGGGTCTCGATCATTGGACAGGCCCGTGTACTTGATCAACCCATCGAGGTTCACATCGCGCACATCATACCCCGTCGCCGTGTTCGTTGGCACCACGCCGCCGATCGCCTGCAGGATGGGGTCCCGGTCGTTGCCGGCACCGGTGTACATCAATACCCCGTCGCGCACCGTGTTCCCGGACATCAACGCCTGCTTGCCGTTCGCGAGGGTCATGCGCGCCCCGGTCCCATAGGTCGCTTCGGAGGCAAGCGTGAAGTCGACCCCTGTCTCACTCGCCCCCAATGCCTTCGCTGCGAACGTCATCGCACCAAGGTGGTTCCGATGCCTCACCGCGACGAAGTACTCCGCCGGTGCGACATTGAACAGGATCCTCCCGTATCCATCGACTCCCACCACATCACCGTCGCGCTGCAGCAATGCGCTCTTCGTGGCCACCACCAGGCCCGGGTCGGTCTTGTCGCGTAGTTCGATCAGCACCCAGTCCACGATCGCGTTCTTGCCGGTCGTTGACAGGGTGCTTCCCGATGCCGTCTCTCCCCCGCTGCCCTGCAGACTGAAGCCCAATCCCGCGTAGGGTTCCACGGTCGGGAGAAGACCGCCCTGGCGCAGGTCGTCGGCCATCATGCCGTTGGCCGGGGTCCATGGCCCTTGGAGGTTCATGCGCACACGAACACTCGGAAGGCAATCCTGCCACCGAGCAAGTGCGCTTCCGGGAACGATCGTCCTCGTTCCGTTCGAAGGCGTTTGCCACCACAGGCTCACATGATCACCTCCACTACCCTCCTTATGCAGGATCTCGACATAGTAGTACACGCCGGCTTGAAGCGCCACGGTGGTGCTGGTCTGCTCAGGGTACTTCGTGAACTCCGTCTCACCGGTCCAACCGGGCACCTGGCAGATCAACTGTTTGTACTGCGGCTCGGCATTGAGGCCAAGGTAAACGACCGTCTGGTCGTCCCCTGTCACCGTGAAGGTGTAGTTCCCGCTTTGTGGTGGGATGATATACCCCCGTATCCGCTGACCATAGTTGTTGGCGATGTTGACCGGTGCCGCCAGGGAGGTCAGGTAGCTCGTCGACGAGGGTGAGTTAGGATAGTTCGGGCTGCTCAGCAGGTCGTTCACCGTACCACCACTCAAATTATTCCAGACCTGCCGGAGCACTGACCCGGACGCACCGACACATTGCGGTGGGGCCAACGAGAGCACCGTTATCGCCCTGGTGGTCTGACCAACAAGTCCATCATCATCCATGACGGTCAGGGTCACCTGGTAGGTCCCGAGTTCCGAGAACATCTTGGAGGTGTTCGGTTCCTCACTGAAGGTCCCATCACCGAAGTCCCAATGGTAGCTCACGATGCCACCCGGGTCATAGCTGTCACTGCCGTCGAGGTTGACGAACAAGGGGCCGATACCCGCTGTCACATCGGCATTGATCACGGCAAGCGGGGCGATGGCATAGCAGCGGGGCAGCAGGGTCCGTTCCGCTGTACCCGTGAGGCCGGCCGCATCGGTCACATCGAGGGTCACTTTGTAGTAGAAGGTCTCGGTGCCACAACCCGCCCCACTGATGACCGTGGATGTGCTCACGTTCGCGTCGACCGGTTCGGGATGGTCGTGCGTGTTGTGGTAGAGGGTGGTACGCCAGGCATAGGAGAGCTGAGCCGGTCCATGTTCCGCGTCAGTAACGGCAGCCTGGAGCTGAAAGGTCGTATCCACTCCGAGCGGATAGTAGGCCGGAACGGGAATGCTGGTTATGTCGACCACCGGCGGTGTGTTGTTCACCGATATCAGCAGGTTCTGGGTGGCCGTCTGGCCCGCATTGTCCGTCACGGTCAGCACCACATTGAAGCTCGTAGGAACACCTGCTGGTGCCGTGAAGACCTGCGTTGGGCTCACTTGTGTGCTCGTGCCATTCCCGAAGTTCCAATGATAGGTGAGCGCCCCGCCCTCCGGATCGGAGCTCCCACTGGCATCGAAGTTCACGGTCAACGGACCCGGACCATACTGTACCGAACTCGTGCCGACGGCCACGGGTGGCAGGTTGATGGCACCGTTGTAACAGATCCGCCGCACGGCGTTCGCATCGTACTTGATGTAACTGACACAGCCGTCCGGTCCGGCTCCGACCCAGGTGATCGGTCCCAACCCGGTGGCGAAATCATGCACGCTATGCAGCTGGTCCTGGTCATCGTATTTGAAGCGGCGGATCCAACCGCTCGAGTAATCACCCACGAAGAGCGAGTTGTGATACTCGATAGGCATGCTCGGCGACTCCATGAAGCTGCCCGCCAGGGCGGCATATCCGCCGAAACGTGGACCAGGTACGGGTGAGGTGGGCGAATCAAGGTCGAAGGAGAACGGCTGTCCAGCACTGAAGCCCGGTACACGCGATTGGTTGCCATGGAACCAGTCCACCTCCGGTCGTGTATGCAGGAAGGTGGTGATGGTCGACGGCAGGTAGGCCCCCTGCACACAAGGACTCGGATGCGTATTGATCACCTGCAGGGTGGCCTGCTTCAGGATATCGTTGAACCGCAGGTACGGCTGGGTGCAGTTCACCCCGTCGTAGTCCGGATTCGGAACATCCTGGTTCATGGTGTTGGCGTTCATGTACGAGTTGTTCGCCCACATCCCTTCGAACAACGGCCAACCGAAGTTCAAACCACCTTCATCACACACGTTCAATTCCTCCCAGGCGGTCCAGCCCACATCGCCGATGAAGAAGATCCCCGGATCGCCAGCGGCAGGATCCGTGCTGCCCGACCCGGGCTTGTAGGTCATCCGGTAAGGGTTCCGAAGGCCCAATGCCCATACCCGGGACTTCGGCGAGCGCGGAGCTGTCGCATCGTAGAACGGGTTGCTTGGCACACCGTTCCCGGTGTTCGGATCCAGCCTGAGCATCTTCCCATTATGGCTGTTCAGCATCTGCGCACGAAGTGAACCGACGTTCTCCGCAGGCCGCATCAGGCTATCGCTCAATGCGACCGAGAAGTAGGTCTCACCAGCGCTCCCAACGTCCGTGCTGCTGTAGCTCGCCGCATCCCCCACCGTGGCCATCAAGGTGCCATCCCTGCCGAAGGCCAATGACCCCGTGCTATGGGATTCATGCATCAGGACGATGCCCGTCTTCCGGGTCTCGCCAAGAAGGATGTACCGGGACCCCGGATCAACCGTGTTATGACTCGGGCCAGGGGCCGTGTACCGCGTGATCCGCATGATGGTGGCCGCGTAATATTCGTTGGTGCTCGCGCTGTAGCTGGCCGTGCCGAAGTTCATGAGGTGGTGCCTGTCCACCGTGTACATCAGGTAGATGCGTCCATTGCTGAGGAAGTCCGGGTCAAGTGCGAAGCCGAGACAGCCGTGGTCGCGCCAGTTGCCGACCTCTTCGCTGATGTCGACCAATGGTTGGGCGAGTCGGACGCCGTTCTCGATGATCCACACCTTTCCCCCTTTCTCCCATACATATTGCCGCCCGTTCGCATCCCAGGTCACCCCTACCGGCTGGTTGAAAGTGCCGCCAGCCAGGGTCGATTGACTGAAGTTCGGCTGGAAGGTCTGTGCCGCACCGTCGGTAACTCCCAACGACAGGAGGACGAGGAGCGGAATGGGCTTGAGGAACGAGGGGATCGAGCGGTTCTTCATTTCGACAGGTATGGATGATCCATCGACCAATGGATGCTACAGCCCGCCAAACTAACGGATCCAGGGGGTGAAGGTCAAGGGATTACGGATGGCCCTCGAACGGCGCGATCGAAGGCTGGCAGGTCGATCTTCCGGTTGAAGGTCAAGTGGTCATCGCTCCCTAGGGGTCTTCAGCGAACAGATCAAGCTGGCCCCGGGGCGGAACCCGGAAGTGCGACCGATCCAGGTCAGGCCAGGCCTCCTCTTCGAAATACCTGCGCCGCAGCACCTTGAACATGCGCTGGATGTTGGTCGCGAAGCGCCCCTCCCCCCGCATGCGCACACCGAACCTCGGATCCTCCATGCGCCCACCATGAAGGTCGCTGGTCTGGGCGATGATCTTGGCCGCACGGTCCGGGAAGTGTTGACGAAGCCAGGCCTCGAATACCGGCTTCACAGCACCGTTGGTGCGCAGCACGGTGTAACCGGCCGTGATGGCACCAGCCTCCGCCGCATGCCTGAGAAGGAGCGGCACCTCCTGCTCGTTCAAGGCAGGAATGATCGGGGCGATCATGGCCATGGTCGGCACACCGGCTTCGCTCAACGCCCGGATGGTCCTGAGTCGCTTAAGCCCTGTGCTCGTCCTGGGTTCCATCACCCTTCGCAAGTCCTCGTTCAGGGTGGTGAGGCTGATGGCCACCTGCACCGATCCCTTGGATGCCATTGGTGCCAGCAGGTCCAGGTCGCGCTCGATCAATGCGTTCTTGGTGATCAACATCAGGGGCTGTCCATAGGCCAAGGCGATCTCCAGGATCCTCCGGGTCAGTCGCTCGGACCGCTCCAACGGTTGATAGGGGTCGGTCGCACCAGCCAGGTTGATCGGCTCCGCCGGCCACGAACGTTGCCTGAGCTGTCGCTCGAACAACTCCGGCGCATTCCGCTTCACCAGCACCACGCGCTCGAAGTCGAGGCCAGCACTGTAGCCCCAATACTCATGGGTGGGACGAGCGTAACAATAGCTGCAGCCATGTTCGCAACCCTGGTATGGATTCAGGCTCCATTTGAATGGGAGGTCCGGACTGTCCACCCGGTTCACGATCGTCTTCGGGTATACTTCGATGCGGCGCGTGATGGGGTCAGGTTCCTCCTCCTCTGGGATGTCCACGCCCTCCCAGTGCAGAACCCCGTAGGAACGCTGTTCGAACCGGTTAGGCGGCTGCATGGAAGCTCCGCGGCCTTTGACGGCCTTATCGTCGATCGCCATTGGCAGAAGATAACATGGATCTTCCCTGACGATCGCCGACAATGGCCATGGGTACTTTCGCGGCCCAACAGCACATGAGAGCCCTCGTCCTACTTCCCGTCCTGGTCATCGCCTGCACCAACGCCCCGGCAACCACCGAACCACCGAGCTCCACCGCGGATACCCGTGCGGTGAATGATAGCCTCGTCGCCGACGGCGAGAAGCACTTCAAAAGCCTGAAGAAGCTGACCTTCGGAGGTGACAATGCGGAGGCCTACTGGAGCTTTGCCGGGGACAGGCTCATCTTCCAGGCGACCAATCCCGCGTGGGGTGAGAGCTGTGACCAGATCTACGTGTTCGATCCGTTCACCGACGACCTGAACGCGCAAGTCCCGAAGAAGATCAGCATCAACGGTGGTCGTACCACGTGCAGTTATTTCCTTCCGGGTGACAGCCTTGTTCTCTTTGGGAGCACCCATGAGGGCGATGCGGCCTGCCCGGCCCATCCCGAGCGTCGCAGCGATGGCAAATACGTGTGGCCGATCTATCCTTCCTTCGACATCTATGTGAGCGACCTGGAAGGGAACATCAGGCAGCAATTGACGAAGACGGACGGTTATGATGCGGAAGCGACCGTTTCGCCCAAAGGCGACCGTATCGTGTTCACCAGCATGCGCGATGGCGACCTCGAGCTATACACGATGAACATCGACGGTAGTGACCTGAAGCGCGTGACCAATACACTTGGGTACGACGGGGGTGCCTTCTTCAGTCCCGATGGCACCAAGTTGCTCTGGCGGGCCAGCCGACCGAAGGACGAGGCGGAAGCAACGGAGTACCGCCAATTGTTGAAGGAAGGTCTTGTCATGCCGACGAATATGGAGCTGTATGTGGCCAATGCCGATGGCACCGAGGCTCGAAAGGTGACCGACCTGGGCCAGGCCAATTGGGCTCCTTTCTGGCACCCGAGTGGCGAGAAGATCATCTTCGCCAGCAACCACACGGCCAAGCGCGGCTTTCCGTTCACGCTCTACCTCATCAATATCGATGGAACGGGATTGGAACAGGTGAGTTTCAGCGACCAGTTCGACGCCTTCCCGGTCTTCAGCCCTGATGGCCGACACCTGGTGTTCAGCAGTAACCGGGCCAATGGCGGCACCCGGGAGACGAACCTGTTCCTGGCCGAGTGGCAGGATTGAGCCCGATAGTTCATTCGTATGCGATCTTCGCGCCCATTCCTTTGGGAGAGAGGCGCCATGGATGAACGAGATCACCGACAACGTGGCTGGATGAAGCGCCTCGGCGACCGCTGGGGCGTTGGTCCCTGGCGGGTCATCGTCATCCTCCTGGTCTTCGCCTGCACGGGAACAACGGTCCTCCTACTCAAACGTCCGGTCGTGGCCTTCTTCGCCGGTGATGGGGAGCAGCCCGTGATCTTCACGGTGCTCTACTATATCCTCATCCTGCCGGTCTACAACGTGTTCCTGCTCATCTATGGAGCGTTGTTCGGTCAGTTCCGATTCTTCTGGGCCTTCGAGAAGCGCTTCTTCGGTCGTCTTCTGGGAAGGAAATGATCACCGGTCCAACGCCGTGATCACCCGAGCCATGGCCCGTTCCGGGGAACGACGTAAGCGGCATTCCCACACGGTGAACACCTTCCAGCCGGCCTTCCGCAAGGCGGCCGTCTTACGCGCATCACGTGCTTTGTTGGTGGTGATCTTCTGCTGCCAGAACGACGAGTTGTTCTTTGGTGTTCGTGGCCTGCAATAGGGGCACCCGTGCCAGAAGCAACCATGCACGAACACGGCCACCCGACGGCCCACGAAGGCTATGTCCGGACGGCCCGGGACCTTTTTGTAGTGCAGTCTGTATCCGATGGAACCGGCCCGCCGCAATGCCGCGCGTGCCATGAGCTCCGGACCGGTGTTCTTGGCACGGATGCGGCTCATGGTCGCACTTATTCGCGGATCACGGGGAACCGGCGAACGACCATCGCGTACATAGGGCATGCTGGAAAGGTAGGCCCACCAATGAAGGAATGAGCGCTAATCGAGCTTGCTGCGCGGATCGCCATGGGCGAGTTGATCGGCCTGGATGCCGCGCTGATACACCTCCTGGGTGCACGTGAGCCCATTCTTGAAGTAGTACTGGCCACCCCACTTGTGGGTCACTTTCCGGTATTCGTCCACTTCTGGGCCGACCCGCACGGTGACGATCATGGTGACCCGGTTCGGCTCCACCAGGGTCTGTTGGTCCATCACTACGTTGGCCACTTCCTCGGTCAGTTCCGGTCGGATGTCCTCCTTGCTGTTCAACACGGCACGTTCCATCCGCGACACCTCCTCCTGCACGATCGGCGTGGTCGACCGGCGGTCGTCCTGCCCGGCCTGCGCCTGACTCGTAAGCGCATTGTGCTGGACGGGCGGAGGAGCGACCTTTCGCTCCACGCGCGGTGCCGGTCGCACGGGCTGTTCTGCCTTGACCTCCGGTTCCGGCTTGACCTCCGCCTTCGCGGCATTCCTGGCCTCCTCCTCTTCCGCCTTCGCTTTGGCCTGTGCCGCGCGCGCGGACGCCTCGGCTTCGGCCTTCGCTTTGGCCTCTGCCTGCTTCTGGGCTTCCGCCTCCTGTTTGGCCTTTGCGGCGGCCTGCTTCTGGGCCTCGGCATCGGCCTTCGCCTTGGCCTTCGCGTTTACCTCCTCGTCCTTCTGCTTCTGCTCCACTTTCGTCAACACTTCCTGCAGCTGCGATTGGATCGACTTCGTGTAGTCCGTGTCATAGTCGAAGTCGCCCGTCTTATCATCATAGCGGATCATGCCCACCGGCTGGTTGAAAACGACGATGTTGATGTCATCGTACTGCTTGAAAAGGGATACGGCGAAATCGAACGGGGTGAAACCAGCTGCCGCCGCCTCTGCAGGCGCGTGGGTGTTGAAGGAGATCTTCTTCGCCACGTAACCATCCTTCTCGAACGACACGATGTAGTTGTGCCCGATCTCCAGGTCGAGGGAGAACTTGTTAAGTCCGTCAGTAAGGGTACGCTCCTTCACCCCATCCTTCATCACCACTGCCCTGGTCCCGGAAAGATCGCCCGCCTCGATCTTCAACCGACCATTCACGGTGAATCGACCCTGCGCCCATGTGAACGCGGGAAGGATGACGGTGGCCAGTAGGAGTAATTGGCGCCAGGTATGCCTGGACGATTCGTGCATGGTCCGTTGGGAACTTGTTGCTCCCGGTGTACGTAACAGGGCCCTCGATTGTTGCCCATGTATAGGACCTTCCTTCTCCTGTCGCTCGTCATCCTGTGCAATGGGTCCAACGCCCAGACGCCACCGTCGGATCGATTGAACGAACGGTTCTCACCGGTCGTGACCTTCCGGACGGACAAGCATCAACGCCTGGTCATCGACATCCATGATCAGGGTGAACGCATCCGGCAGGACATAGTGGATCCCATGGACCTGGATCCGGAAGCCATCGCCTATTCAACGGATGAGGGCGGTCTGGTGCTCAAATGCCTACCGGATCGGGCGCAATGCATCACCAAGGAGATCTTCAAGTTGGACGTGGTCCGGCTGACCAGTCGGGTCACGATCCCAAGGCCGGCCGATGATCCGGATGGCTCCGCCGCCACCGTACTCCTTCGCGAATGGGTGGAGGCCGCCCAGAATGGAAATGATCAGGCCGCGAACGGAACCCCGTCGAAGCCCTTACGTATGAACGGCCGATGAGAACTCCCGCCCTTTCTTTCGTTGCGTTCTTCCTGTGCACCACGGGCACGGCCCAATACCTGGCCGATAGCACCAGCCCGAATGAGGTCACGACCTGGTACGAGGAAGGAGAACGAGCGTACCGGGCAGGCGATCATGCCAGAGCGATCTCCCTGTTCACCCGTGTTATCGACAATGACCACGGACATCTTAATGCACATCTCCAGCGAGGCTTCTGCCACAGCCTATTGAAGCAGTATGACAAGGCCGTTGTCGACTTCAGCGCGGTGATCGCCACCAAGGAAGATCATACCTGGGCGTACACGAGCCGGGGTAGCGCGTACAGCAAGCTGGGGCAGCACGACCTGGCCATCGCCGACTTCAATAAGGTCCTATCCCTGGACCCGAAGAACGAGGAGGCGTACAACAACCGCGGCTGGGCCCGCAAGGCCACCGGTGATCAGGCGGGTGCCTGCAAGGATTGGAACACCAGCAAGCGGATGGGTAACGCCGAAGCCAAGATCATCCTGACGAACAATCGTTGCAAATGAACTTGAAGAAGACCATCGTGTTGATCATCCTCCTGCTCGTGGCCTTCTGGGCAGGAGCCCAGGACCAGAGCTACGCGGACTGCCTTACAAAGACGGCCAGTCGTTGGGGCGCGCCGTGCGAGCGGTGCGAGTACTACAAGGAGAGTTACAAACGCGACTTCAGTGGCACCTACCAGATCGACCTGCAGAACGCCTGCTCCGATATGATCGAGGTGAAGGTGGCCATGCAGGAGGAGAACGGGACCTGGAGGACCTTCCCGATCAAGGCACTGGGCGCAAGGGAAAGCATGACCGCCTATGCCTGCAAGGGCACAGGCAAGTACATGTATTGGGTCCGGCGGGTGAATGATACCGAGATCCTGCTCCCCAGTGATCAGGAGATCCTGACCGAATATCGGTCACGCTGACAACCGCAGCTCCATCAACAAGGCCGGGAACTCCCGGCCTTCTCATTTTTCAACATCAGCTGTTGATCCTTGTTCCGGTCCACGCGCCAGGACGACCAACTGCCATGTCCACCTTTGGGGAAACCCGACGGACCATGGCCACGCTTTACCACATCGATCGCACGGAGAACTCACCCCAAGTGGACCTCGATGTGGACAACGGCATCATGGAGTTCATCGGCCGGTCGCTTCCACCGAACAGCGAGCTCTTCTACTCCCGCGTATACAACTGGCTCGATGAGTACCTCTCGAGGGCAGGCCGGGAGACGACCGTGAACATGCGGCTCGATTACCTGGACACCAGCTCTAGCAAGCACATCTACAACATCTTCTCCCGACTGGATGCCGCAACGGCCGAGGGCCGTGCGGTGAAGGTGAACTGGCACTTTGAGACCGGCGATGAGGAGATGGCCGAGACCGGCAAGGATTATGAGAGCCTTTTCCACCTCGACTTCGAGTTCATCGAAGTGGCCGAGCTCTTCTGAGCGAACGATCCCTGAGTGCACAGCCTTCAGGCAATCTGCTCGTCCGGCTCTTCTGATGGGACAAAATGACCAAGCCCTGGATCCGATCGGATCCAGGGCTTGATGTTCGGGCCGCCCTTTTCTAAAGCAGATCGTTCGCCAGATTGGCCAAAGGACTGCGCTCTCCTTTTTCCAGCGTGATGTGGGCGAACAGCGGGTCGCCCTTGGCCTTGTCGATGAGGTAGCTGAGGCCGTTGGACTCCGTGTCCAGGTAGGGCGTATCGATCTGGTGGATGTCTCCGGTGAAGACGATCTTGGTGCCCTCCCCAGCGCGGCTGATCACGGTCTTGATCTCCAGCGGCGTGAGGTTCTGGGCCTCGTCCACGATGAAGAAGATGTTGCTGAGGCTACGGCCGCGGATGTACGCCAAGGGTGCGATCGCGATCTTCTCGTTCTCCAGCATCTCATCGATCCGCTTGGGCGTGCTGTCGTGCTTCTCGAACTGCCCCTTGATCAACTTCAGGTTGTCCCAGAGAGGCTGCATGTAAGGGTCCAACTTACTCTGGATGTCGCCCGGGAGGTAGCCGATATCCTTGTTGCTCAAGGGCACCACCGGCCGTGTGACATAGATCTGGCGGTACTCACGGCGTTGTTCCAGTGCGCAGGCCAGGGCGAGCAACGTCTTTCCCGTGCCGGCAGCACCTTGCAGTGTGACGAGCTTGATCTCCGGGTCGAGCAGGGCGGACATCGCCAGGGCCTGCTCCGCGTTCTTCGGTCCGATGCCGAACACGCTCTGCTTCTCAACGCGGTCCACGTTGCCCGTGCGCGGATCGTACTTGGCCAGGATGCTCTTCTTCTTATGCTTGAGAATGAAGAAGTGGTTGCCCCGTGGCTTCTCCATGCCAAGGTCCTCCACGCTGGCGCTGCCATGGGCGAACAGGGCGTCGATCTTCTCCTCGCTGAAGTCGTCGACCACGGTGCGGCCCGTGTAGAGCTTCTCCCGCACATCGCGCACCTTGCCGGTGAGGTAGTCCTCCGCCACGATGTTGAGGCTCTTCGCCTTCAAGCGCAGGGCGATGTCCTTGGTCACCAGGATGACCTTGCGGTCCTTGTTCTGGCGCTGGATGGTCAGCGTGGCGTTCAGGATCTGGTGATCGTTCTTTCCGTCCTGGAACACCTTGGTGGCGTCGACCCCGTTCAGGTCATGTTTCGCCACGACCTTGAACTTCCCGTGGGTGGCGCCGTTGAGGGGCTGCCAGTCCGAGAGGACGTCCAGTTTCGCTATGTCGTCGAGGTGGCGTATGAACTCGCGCGCCTCGTAGTTGATCGTATCGTTGCCTTTCTTGAAGGTGTCCAGTTCTTCGAGTACCTGTATCGGGATGGCCACATCGTGTTCTGCGAAGTTCTCGATGGCCGAGTGGTCGTAAAGGATGACTGAAGTATCCAGTACGAAGATCTTCCGGTCTTTCTTCTTCATTCGATCAATGAACGGTGTGGATCAAATTTATCCGCTGGTCCACCCCTCCCTCGATATCCACATTCGCGCACTTATCCACGATCGATCGTTCCCTTGATCGGACTTTAATTGGATGTTATTGGATCGCGAGATCGTAGAAAAGCGAAGCGGGGACCACCTGAATGGCGATCCCCGCTCCTGCTGGTCCTCGGTCGTGACCTTGGACGCGCACTGTCCGGCTTCCATACACACCCTGGACAGGAGCCCCGGGAATGAAAGGACATCAGGGAGCATCGCACAACTGGCATGCGATCGGAGCGTCTATCCGCATGACCTCTTACCAGGCCCGGCGTCACCCGAAGGCGCTACCAGCGACGACCACTTCCACATTCCGATACCCTTTGGTGCGAAAGAACGTACAGCACGAGCGAAGCTATCCTGAGGCCCCAGCGGGTCCAATTCAAACGGCCATGCCTTGTGAACAAGTTGTACACGATCCACGCGAGGCTCCTTGAAGGACGGACCGATCCTATTATGTTTAGAGAGCCTTAACAGGAAGGCCATGTGGCTTTCCTTGCTTGCGACCTGAAACCAAACCTATGACCATGTTAGACACGTTACGTTCCCTGTGCACCGATCGATCAGGCCTCAGAGGCTTGGGTCGAGCTCCCATGTGGATGCTCGCCGCAGGATTCGCCGTTTATGGTCCGGGCCTTTCCGCCCAGACCGTTTTCATCAACGAGATCCACTACGATGACGCGAGTGGAGATTCTGGGGAAGGGGTCGAGGTGG
>JAGQVR010000118.1 GCA_020437875.1 Flavobacteriales bacterium | reverse complement strand
CGGAAGAACCCCGGCAGGAGTTCTGGATCACGGTGGCCGGACCGATGGTCAACCTGGTCATCGCTGGCATCGCCTTCCTGGTGTTGGCGGTGTTGGGGATCACCCAGCTCACCACGCACACATTCAGTGATCTGTCCTCATGGACCGGGGTGCTCACCTTCCTGTTCGTGGCGAACATCAGCCTGTTCCTGTTCAACCTCGTCCCCGCGTTCCCCATGGATGGTGGGCGCATCCTGCGGTCGGCGTTGGGGATGTGGATGCCGCGGCCGAAGGCCACACGCATCGCCACGGTCATCGGACGGATCCTTGCCGTTGGCTTCGTCGCTTACGGACTGTACAGCGGTGCCGCGATCCTTGCCATCATCGGCATCTTCATCTTCATGGCGGCCGGATCAGAGGCGCGGATGGTCCAACAGAAGGCCGACCGGCAGAGCCTGCGTGTTGGCCAGTTGGTGCGCAACGACCTGATCCGGATGAATCCCGTGTCGACCGTCCAGGACGCATGGAACGCACTGACGCTGATCGATCAGCACATCCTGGCCGTCATGGACCAGGGCCTGTTCCGTGGGCTGGTGAGCCGCGAGGACCTGAAAGGTGCTTTGCAGCGTGGCGAAGGCGGGAGTTCGATCGGTCCTCTCGCGCGGCATGCGCCTTCCGAGGCGATCGATGAAAGTGCATTGGCCGTGCTCGAACGCATGGTCCGCGGACAGCATCAGGCCGTGATGATCACCAGCAATGGCGCCCAGGTGGGTGTTGTGCTGCGCAAGGACCTGGAGAAGGCACTGGGTCCCATCGGCACCCGCTAGCCTGCCCTACTCCACCGGCTTCTTCTTCGGGTTATGCACCGTGAACACGCGGGAGATGTTGAATCCGAAGTGGATGTCACCGTCACCCCATTTCCCCGTGGTCTCCGTGATGAAGGCCCGCTCGAACATGCCGGTGCTGTTGGTGAAATGCAGCTGGAAAACGTGACCGCCGGTCTCGATATCGAAGCCCAGGGACAGGGAGTTCGTGAATCCAGGCACTTCATCCCGAAGGACATGGAAGTACTCCCCGTTAACCGCCAGGCGTTTGGTCAGCTTCACCCGGCCACCGATGCCCACATTGACGAGGTCGTTCGGATCATTCTCCGCCTCGACCAGGTTGCGATGCACGACTCCGGGGGTCAGTTGCAGCGTGAATCCCTCACTGAACTTCCTGCCCAGGATCATTTGCCAGGAGTATGAAAGGCGATGGGTGAAGTAATCCTGCCGATCGGGGCCGTACCAGGGCACTTCCGTTGCCCGTGCGGTGGTGATGGATGAAGAAGCCACCACCGCGAGGGTGATCGGCATGCCGCAGCCCTCATCACATTGCCGCAACACCTTGTACTTCGCGAAACCATCCACGGTCTTCTGGAAGCCGCTGCGACCGATACCGACCATCAGGCGGTCCGTCACCCCGTAATCAAGACCAAGCCGCACATCAGCATTGTCCAGGCCGAAGAACTCGTTCACCCCACCGCTCAAGAACCCGAACCGGTGGCTGATCCTCAGATCGAGCACGCCATGGGCGGTGTTCTCCAAGCTGTGGCCGTTGATCACCCGGGTGGTCTTGAAGCTGGCATTGGTGTAGACGGGACCCGTCTCCTCCTCCCCGAGGAGATCGAGCAGGTCGTCCTGCCCGAACACGGGTGCAGAACACAGGAAGGCGGCCAACAGGGCGATACGGGTCATGGTGGGTCGGCTGGTGGAATGCGGGCGGTGGATCACATGCGAGCGTACGCGAGATCGACCGTGACCTTGATCTGTTCGGCGATGTTCTTACGCACCACTCCCGGGATGGTGATCCCATGATCCTCGGGTCGTACCGTGAAGTCGCTGTTGGCCTTGATGGTACCATCATCATTCACCACAAGGGTCGCCTTGGTGGTCAGCGGCTTGGTGACGCCATGGATCGTGAGGTCACCGGTCACTTCAACGGTATAGGTACCGGCCTTCTTCGTCTGTTCCGCGCTGAAGCCGCTCACCTTGCCCTTGAAGTTGGCCTTCGGGTGGGTGTTGCTCTCCATGTAGTTCTCGTTGAAGTGCTCCTGCATGAGCGCCTTCTCGAACTCGAACGCTTTGATCAAAGCGGCGAACTCGATGGCACCCGAAGCCACATCGAACACGCTGGTCACCTTGTTATTGTCCGCCTCGATGTTCTCGACCGGCGTACTGGAGTAGAAGTTGATATGTCCGTTGCGGGTGGCGAAGCGCTCCTGCGCGGAAAGGGTCGACGGCAACAGGGCCAGCGCGAAGGTCAATTTGATCAGGGTTCTCATATCCTTGTTCTTCTGAGTTCTTTAGTTGTTCCCGGCGGCCACGCAACGCACGAGCACCACATCCATGAGCAGGCCGGTGCAGATCCCCTTGATGGTGACGTCCGCTCCAGCGCGCCAGTCCGTCGGCAGTTCCTTGTCCGGGAATTCACAAACTATGCCAGCCAGGTCATCACCGGTCTCAAGGATCACGTTCGTGACACCCGTGCCGAGGGGCTCCATGGCGCGGATGGTGCCCGATACCTGGACGACTTGTTCGGTCGTACCCACGTAGCGTTGATTCGCTGCTGACTCGTCAGCCTGGAAGTCGGCCAGCAATTCTCCTGCGGTCACCTTCTCCTGTACGGGCAGGGAGGCCGTACCGGCCACGCCGCGGTTGAACTCGAGGTAGCCGTAGGTGGCTCCCACGGTGAGCAGGAGCACGGCGGAGATGGCGATCAGATGCTTGCGTTTCATGGTCGTAGCTATTGAGGTGCGCCAGCGTCGACCCAGGCCTGGAGCTTCTGCAGGTCGCAAGCGGAAAGGGAGCCACCTTGCGGCATGGCCTTCGTGACGAAGACCAACTGCTGGAAGGAGCCATTGTCGACAATGGCCTTCACGTTGCTGTATTGGGTGAAGTCGCCGGGACCGGTACCGCCGGGGAAATGGCAGTTCGCACACCGGGAGAGGATCAGCGGTTCGATGGTGTCGGTCCAATACCCGGCGGCGGTGGCATCACCTGCGTTACACGCCCCGGGGTACAACAACTCTTCCTTGTCGTAGTAGCAGCCTCCCAACGTGAGCAGACCACCGAACATGGACCATATCATCAGGCTACGCATCGGTATCAATTGTTCGGTGCACCATCATCGATCCAGGCCAGGAACTGTTCGATGCGGCAATCAGGCAACATGTTCCCGGAGGGAGGCATGGCCACCGCACCGGCCTGGTGCTGGATGGCTGCGGCAAGCCGGCCGTCGTTGGCCACCAGGTTCAGGTCGGCCCAGGTACCGAAGTTCAACCCACCCTGCGGGGAGCCACCACCATGGCAACCACCACAGCGCTGGGCGACAAGGGGGGCTATCGTGCCGGAGTACGTCACGTTCACGGTGTCGCAGGTGGTCGGCACGCAGGAGTTGTTCTGCGCGCCCTGGAGCAGCCAGAGGCGGATGATCTCCTTCTGTTCCGCCGTCAACGGGTTCTGCGGGGGTTGTGGCATCACATCATCAGGATCCGTCTCATTGATGGCCTCCCAGAGGTCACTGTCCAGCGGATCGTTCAACCGGATGATATCGCTCGCCATCAAGGTGGCGTAACTGGTGATCTCGATATCGTCATTGTCGTCCGTAGGTTGGTTGTGGCAACCGGGAACGGCACAGTTGGATATCAGCAATGGTAGCACCTGTTGCTCGAAGTAGATGGTGTTCGGGTCACAGACGACCGGTTCGGGCTCCTCACCGCCACCGCCACCATTGCCACCTCCGATCACGATCGGTTCCTCCGGCGGGAACGGCGGTTCATGGACACAAGCAGGCAGTGCCAGCACAACGGCCACCAATGGCAACCAACTTCCGAGCCCACCCAGCCTTCCCCTGGTGACGCGTTGTGCCGACATCCGCTCTTCCGATCCCTTACCAGTTTCCATTCCGGGTCCAATACTACTGGTTCGATGGGCCCCGTACCCATGCCTTCCGGACGAGACGGGAAATCCTGACGATGGAGCGGGTCTAGGCGTGGCCATTGGCACCTTTGTTGGTCATCCGCTGCAGCTCCATCACCTCATAAGCGATCACCACAGCGTTCAGTGCATTGTGATAGAATGGTGCCCGATTGAGCAAAAGCACCCTACCGAGCAGCGCCGCCGGATCCGTGGCGAGCAAATTGGCCAGATCCTCCGGCCGCAGCACCCCCAGATCATTCCTGGTCATTCCGATCATGCTTCTCATGATCCGAAGATGACCCGGTCGGTCATCTATCAACGAATGCGCCTGGATGGAACGGCCATTGGGGCCGATGGAACCGGAAGGAGACCTACTCGCCGGCCAGCCAGCGCTTGAACTCGGCGGACCGCTCACTGCTCACAATGGCATCATCTCCGTACGGTGGATCAAGCACCACCTTCACCCTGCTCTTGCTATAGGCCAGCAATTCCTTGATGCTTCCCAGTTCCACGATGATCTGCCGGTTAAGGCGGATGAAACGTGCAGGGTCCAGCTGCTTCTCGAGTCGGTCCAGGCTCTCTTCCAGTGGCAGGTCCCGGCCTTCGTGCGTACGGAGGAAGGTGTTCTTCTGGAGCGAATGGATGTAGGCGATCTGCGAAGGCTCCACCAACTTGAAGTGGTCGCCGTAGCGGATCAGGAAACGCTTCACCGGCACCTGACGCTCACCCGGTTCCCCGGCCTTGGCCAGCGAGCCATGGTCGCGCACCACGCGCAGGTTCTTCGCGCGCAGGATGGCTTCGGCCAACTCGGATCGTTTCAGTGGTTTTAGCAGGTAATCCACCGCGTTCACGCGGAAGGCCTTCAGCGCATGCTCATCGAAGGCCGTGACGAAGACCACCGGAAAGGCGGCCTCCACGGAACGGAAGATGGCGAAGCTCTCCCCATCAGCCAGTTGGACATCGAAGAAGGCGAGGTCCGGTGCCGGATTCGTCCTTATCCACTCAACGGCCTCCTGTACCGTGGCCACATCGGCCACCACGTTGATGGTCGGGTCGATCTCGACCAGCATCTTCCGCATCCGTGCGACTGCAGCGACCTCGTCCTCGACGATCAGGATGTTCATGGTGATGTGATCAAAGGTATCCGCACGGTGAACTCCCCTCCACCAGGCACAACGACGACCGGCCTTGAACTCATCGCAGCATAGCGCTTGATGATGCTCTCCAGGCCGAATCCGGTGGACCGTGCAGCGGAGGCGCGTGGCCTCACCGCGTTCCTAACCACCACATCGTCGCCTTCGATGGTCACCAGCACCTGCAAGGGCTCCCGGACCGTGGCCACGTTGTGCTTCAAGGCGTTCTCCATGAGCAGTTGAAGCGTCAAGGGTACGATCCGATACGCATCGATATCCCGGTCGATCCTGACGAGCAGGTCGATCGCGGCGCCGAACCGGTGTTTCTCCAGACCGAAATAGCGCTGAAGCAGTTCGAGTTCCTCCTCCAGTGGGATCAGGTCCTTGTCGCGTACGAGCAGGATGGAGCGGAAGAAGGTGCTCAGTTCGTCGACATGGTCCAATGCACGTGGAGGATCCGTTTCAATGAGCGCAGCAAGCGTGTTGAAACTGTTGAACAGGAAATGCGGATCGACCTGGCTGCGCAAGGCTTCGAGCTGGAAACGCACCTTCTCCTGCTCCAGCCCTTCACGTATCCGCATGCGCCGGTCACGGGCGCGGATGACGAGCACCAGGACCGCGAGCGCTAGCGACACGAACAAGGCGATGACCCACGGCAGGCGCCACCACGGCGGGGCCACGGTGACCATGATGGTGGTCCATTGTGCATCACCATCCATGCCGTCAACGAAGGCACGAAGGCGGATCCGATGCTGCCCTGGCACCAATCCGGTGAAGGCGAGTTCACGGTCCCGCGTGCGCAGGACGTTCCCGGCCTCCCCGACACTGTACTCGAAGCGGATCTGGCCGGGATCGGGGTAATGGATGCCGGCGAAACGCACGGTGATGTCGCTCCGATCATGGGAAGTACGAATGCTGGCGGCCGGATCGACCAGGTCACCATTGATCAGGATGCCCGTTATGACGAGCGGTATGCGGGTGTCGAAATGGCGCTCGGTCAATCGCAGCCTTACGATGCCACGGTCACAGGCGAACCAGACTGCACCACCACTGGAACGGGCGACAGCGTTCAACTCCGCCTCCGCACCAACCGTCCCGATGCGACCAGAAAGATCGGTCCACGCACCGCTCAAGGGTGCCAGGGCCCACACACCGGCCTTCCCCAGAGCAAGGACCCTGCCCCGTGCCATAGCCATGGCGAAGACATCATCCTTGAACAGGGGAAGCCCCGCTCCGGTGCAGTTCGCCCGCCCGTTCGCCACTCTGCATATCCCGGCGGCAGGCCCCATGGCCCAAGCCTGGTCGGAGCTGCCGTCCGCGATCAACGAATAGAAAGTGTTCGCCGAACTGCGCAACGCCTCTGCCGAACCATCCGCATAGTGTAGGATCCCCTGGCCGTCCGTGGCGACCAAGGCGCGGTCCTTCCCCTGTGGCAGTACATCGAAGGTGAATCCCTCTGTTCCGTCCAGGTCCTTGAACCCGTTCCCATCCCACAAGCAGGCACCGTCAAGCGTGGCGAACCACACCGAATCACCGGCGGCACGAGCGGCCAGCACGTTCATGTTCCGCAGGCCGCCCTGTTCCATGTGATGCCGCACCTCACCCGTGGGGGCGATGGCGAACACCCCGCTGCCGAAGGTCGCTGCCCAGATGGTACCGCTGCGTGTAGCCGCCAATGAGACGATCGGCGTTCGCGGATCCACGCTCAAGGCCACGCGCTGCAGGTGCCGACCTTCGGAGAAGGCCGTTGGGTGATTGAAGAGTCCCTCCGGCGAGGCGAACCAGATACGGTCCTGGTCATCCACGCACACGGCGGATACCGACCGCAGGTCCACTCCTTCATGCTCCGGCACATAGAGGATCGCCGGGTCGGCGCGATGGATCCGTTCGCTACCATCACACCACCAGACCTGCCCTTCCTGATCCGTCCACATCCCAGTGATGGGGCCGGTGTCGTTAGTGTGGTGATACACGCTTGCTGCTGTGTCCAATTCGATGACGATCACCCCCACCCCATGCGTGCCGACCCATACGCGATGCTCCTCCACCGCGATGTCCGTCACGTTACTGGCAATATGGTCCGGGCCGATGGCACGTGCCGTGGTGCTCCCTGGTCGCCATTGGAATACTCCGCTCCGATCGGTACCGGCCACCACCGAGCCATCGGGCATTGCGGCCACGGCCATCACCAGGTTATCCGGCGCACCGGCCGCACCATCGAACACCGATTCCAATCCACGCGGGGAGATCACGGCAAGCCCTTGGTCGGTCGCGATAGCGAACCGGTCACCATCCAGCCATGCCACGTCATTCACGTGTTCGTCGGGCAGGCCGTCCGAATAACCAAGCCGCCGAACGGATCCTCCGTTCAGGAACAGGACCCCACCGCCGTACGAGGCCAGACAGATGCTCCCACCCTTACCAAAGGCCATTGCCCGCACCGGATGTTCGGCAAGCAACGAGTCCTGGAACAGGGTATCGCAACCCATCGCTGAACAGCGCATAAGGACCCCATTGGAGAAGGCGATGTGGACATCGGGACCCTGGACGTTCATGGCGGTGACCCGGGCCACGTCCGTTCGCACCATGATGTCGACCCGCTCGCCATCGGTCCTCATCACACCAAGGTCGGAGCCGGTCCACATCAGGCCGAGCCCATCCTGCACGAGGTGGGTGATCTGCGGACGTCGCTGCCCTGTACGAACCTCAAGGGAGCGTAGGAGCGGGAATTGCGCGACCACGGGTGCCTGCGCACCGATCAGCAGCAGCGACCAATGACGGAGCCTCATGGCCTGCGGTCGGAAGGCTTGAACAACGCATCCACCTTCACCTGCGCCACGGCTGCGACCTTCTGGTGCACAACACGTGGTATGCGTATACCATGGTCAGCAAGGGCGACATCGAAGGCGCTCGTCACCCGGATACCATCCTCGGTCACCACCACGTCACACGGAATGATGCGTTCCTGTGCTTCCCCGTGAAGCACGAAACGACCTTTGGCCCTCGTGCTGTACCTGCCCGGCTCCGTCAGGTCGATCGATTCAACGATGCGACCGGAGAACGACGCATTGGGCCACACCCTGGTGACCATGTAATTCTCGTTGAAATGCTCCCGCTGCAACGGCGCGTTGAACCCCTCGAACTCGATCATGGGCACCTGCACGGCGAAGGACCTCGACTCCAGTTCGACGACCCCGGTGCTCTTCGTGTTCGTCGCCGTGATCCGTTCCAAGGGGGCCTCGCTGACGAAGGAGACCACCGACCGGTCCATGCGCCATCGAACAGGGTCCTGTGCATCAGCAAGGCCGTTCAAAAGCAGGAACAGAGCGAATGTCAGCGGTCGCATGCCGGATACGGGCGAAGGTCGTGCCGAAAATAGGTCCAGCGGAACTTATCGCATGCGGATCACACCCTGTTGAGCCTGGATCGCCCGGAACACGCTGTCCCTTTGGTGAAGCCATCAAGAACATCTCGTGATCGATCTGCGCCCACAGCGCTTCTTCGTAACGACACACGGACAACGGGATCGCGCGAAGCGCGCTTTCCCATTGAGGAAGGCTTCAAGAACAGCCCGTGATCGCTCCGCGCTCACTGAACTTCTTCGTACCGAGCCATGAAAAAGGGATTGCGCGA
>JAGQVR010000117.1 GCA_020437875.1 Flavobacteriales bacterium | reverse complement strand
CGGGCCGGGGGATGAGGTGATCGTACCCGCGTATACCTATTGTGCAACGGCCAATATCGTGATGCATGTGGGGGCCAAGCCGGTCATGGTGGATGTGCTGGACGACTTCACCATGGATCCCGACGCGGTGAAGCGGGTCCTTACCAACCGGACCAAGGCCATCATACCCGTGGACATCGGCGGGCTCCCTGCGAACGTGAAGGCCATCATGCGGGTGGCCGAGGAAGGATGCAGCCTCTTCACCCCGAAGGTGAATCTGCGCGTTGACGGATCCAATCCGCAGATGCGCCTAGGTCGCGCGCTCGTGATCAGCGATGCCGCTCATTCATTCGGGGCCACGGTGGGAGGGAAGCGCACCGGATCACAGGCGGACATCACCGGCTTCAGCTTCCACGCGGTGAAGAACCTGACCACGGCCGAGGGTGGTGCCCTCACCTTCAACCTTCCGGAACCCTTCGACCCGGAAGAACTGTATCGCTACTTCAACACGATGAGCCTTCACGGGCAGAGCAAGGATGCACTGGCCAAGACGCAGCCGGGCGCCTGGCGCTACGATGTGGCTTTTCCTGGTTGGAAGTGCAACATGACGGACATCCAGGCCGCCATCGGACTGGTGGAACTGGAACGCTTCGATACCGAGACGACTCCGCGGCGCAAGGCGATCTGCCAGCGGTATGACGCCGCGTTCGAGGGTGACGATCGCCTGATCACACCGCTCTTCAAGGATGCGGATCGTGAGAGCTGCTACCACCTCTACATGCTGCGCGTTGCAGGTGCCACGGAGGAGCAACGCGATGCCATCATCACGGCCATCGCGAAGCGGCAGGTGAGCGTCAACGTCCATTTCATCCCCTTGCCCAAGCTCAGCTTCTATGAGAGCCATGGCTACCGCATGGCGGACTACCCCAACACCTATCGCCTGTACAGCAACGAGATCAGCCTGCCGGTCTATTACGACCTGTCGGACGGGCAGGTGGACCAGGTGGTGGCTGCGGTGAAGGCTGCCGTGAAGGAGGTGATGGGCTGACGGCATGGTGAAGCGGGCTTTCGACATCCTCGTCTCGGCGCTGGCGCTCTTGATCCTCCTGCCTGTGCTGCTTCTGCTGGGGCTGTTGGTCGCCACCACCTCACCCGGTGGCGCCTTCTTCAGGCAGGTGCGCGTGGGGAGGAACGGCAATGAATTCGGCTTGTTGAAGTTCCGGAGCATGCGCCCGGACAGCGAAGCGAAAGGCCAGATCACCGTGGGCGGTCGTGACCCGCGCATCACCGCAGTGGGTTACTTCCTGCGCAGGAGCAAATTGGACGAACTCCCGCAGCTCATCAATGTGCTCGTGGGCGATATGAGCATCGTGGGTCCACGTCCGGAGGTGCCGAAGTACGTGGCTTTGTACACCCCCGAGCAGCAGGAGGTGCTCCGCGTCCGGCCCGGCATCACGAGCGCCGCGAGCATCGCCTACATTGATGAGAACGAACTGCTCGGCAGGAGCACCGACCCGGAGCGCACCTACGTGGAGCAGGTGATGCCCGCGAAGTTGGATCTGGACCTGGAATACGTCCGATCGGCCGGCTTCAGCGCTGACCTGGCGATCATCTGGGGTACGCTCCGGAAGCTTGTTTCCGCCCGATAAGGGTCGCCTTAGAAATATTTTCGTTCGGAGAAGGGCTGGATGTGGGCGGCACCTATTTTCGTGCCCCTTCAACACGACCTATCCTGACAATGCGATCCAGCCACCTGCTTTTCACCGCGATCGGAATGCTCCTTTTCGCGGCAGGCCACGCCCAGAACAAGACCGACCGTGCCACGGTGGAATGGGGGCCGGATCTGGAGACCGGGGACCACGGGACTTTCGGGGCCATCCTGCATGCCGATCAGGACGCCCTGTACGCCACGATGTATAAGAAAAAGGAGGCCTTCGTCACCAAGTACGATCTGGGCTTCCACGTACGGTACTCCAAGTTGCTGCCCTGGGAGATCGACAAGAAGGACCATACCAGTGAGGGGATCTTCTTCATGGGTGATCGGATCTATGTCTTCTCCTCCTACTACGACAAGAAGCAGGACAAGTTCGGACTCTACCGGCGCATTTTCGACAAGGCGAACATGGCCCCGATCGGACGTCTTGAACTGATCCACTCCATCACCGCTGAGAAGTCGCGCAATGCGGGTAGTTATGTGATCAAGGTCTCGCCGAACGAACGTTCACTGTTGGTCCTGGCATTGCTTCCGTTCGAGAAGGAAGGGAAGGAGCAGTTCGCTGTGAAGGTGTATGACGCAGCCGGGGACCTGAACTGGGAACGCAACGTCGAACTACCGTACAGTGACAAGGAGTACCGGCAGGAGGAGCTTCGTGTGGATGACGATGGTGCAGTGCTCATACTTGGGATCAAATACGACGAGAAGAGGGAGGCACGTGCGAAGGAGAAGAAGGGTGAGGTGTTCTATACCTATCATCTGCTGGTCGTGAAGGATGCGAACAGCGCGGTGGAGGATACACCGATCGACGTTGCCGGGAAGTTCCTGCACGACATGACCATGGCCATTGGGAAGGACGGGCATATCTTCTGTGGGGGCTATTGGGGGAACAAGAACTCATGGAACGCGCGAGGTGCCTATTTCCTGCGGATGGATCGCGCCACGAAACGGATCGATCATGAGAGCTTCAAGGAGTTCGACAAGGACTTCATCACCGCTTATATGACGGAGAAGGAGGAGAAGAAGGCCACGAAGAAGGCGGAGAAGAAGGGTGAGGACCTGGAGATGTACAAGTTCAAACTGCATGAGATCGTATTGCGCGACGACGGTGGTGCGATACTTGTTGGCGAACAGGCTTACGATTACGTCGTCTGCTACACCGATTCGAAAGGGAACACGCGCTGCTCGACCCACTATATCCATAATGACATCATCCTGGTGAACATCGACCCGGAAGGGGACATCGAATGGGCGGCCAAAGTGCCCAAGCGCCAGCACACCGTCAACGACGGCGGATTCTACAGCTCCTTCGCTCTTGGTGTGAAAGGGGCGAACATGTTCGCTGTGTTCAACGATTCGGGCAAGAACCTTTTCCTGAAGCAGGGGGATAAGGTCGAGCAGTTCGAATTGAAGGGTGATGAGGCGTTGATCACGCTGGCCACGATCACCGAGGATGGGACCGTTCATCGTGAGGCGCTCCTGGCACCCGACAAGCGTGACGCGATCCTGAGTCCCCGTTACAGCTGGCAGATCGAGGATGACCGTATGTTCGTGTATGCCAAGCGCAAGAAGGAGTACCGGTTCGGCTGGATCACGTTCGAATAGATCCGGTCTGCTGCTCGTTCTTGCCCTGACGGGCACGTCGGCGCATGCCCAATGGCGCTTCCAAGGGAACACCACGCCCGCATGGGAGGAGGTGGTGGAACGCTACACTCAGTTCGACCGCACACGTCCGGGCACCACCTTGGTCGAGATCGGGAAGGACGATGACGGATCCCCGATCCATCTGTTCGTGCTCTCGGACGGCAGCGGCAGCACGCCGGACAGCATTCGGGCGGCCGGCAAGAACATCCTGTGGATCACCAACGGCATCCATCCGGGTGAACCCGACGGGATCGATGCGAGCTTGCTGTTGGTGCAGGCCCTGCTTGACAGCGACCAGTACATGGCATTGCTCGCGCATACGGCGGTCTGCATCGTGCCGGTGTACAACGTCAGCGGTGCCAGGCAGCGCAATGGCACGAGCCGCGTGAACCAGATGGGTCCGGAGGAGTACGGCTTCCGAGGCAACGCGCGCAACCTCGACCTGAACAGGGACTTCATGAAGGTCGATGCGCGGAACACACGTGCGCTCATCACCGCCATGAACACCTGGGACCCGGATATCTACTTCGAGACCCATGTGAGCAACGGGGCCGACCATCAGTACGTGATGGAACTGCTCACCACCCATCCGGACAAGCTGGATCCGGCCCTGCGCCAGTTCATGCAGGAGCGGCTGGTGCCACGCCAATACGCTTGGATGCAACGACGCGGGCACCTCATGTGCCCGTACTTCGAAACGCATCACGACACACCAGAACAAGGGCTCACCGGCTTCGTTGATGGCCCGAGGTACAGCACGGGGTACAACGCCCTGCGACAACGCATCGGGGTCCTCAGTGAATCGCACATGCTGAAGCCCTATGCCGACCGTGTGAACGCTACGTTCCAGCTGCTGCTGGCCACCCTCGCGGTGATGAACGAAGAGCCGGAGGAGTTGAAGCAGGCCCGTGCCACGGCAAGGAACAGCGCCATGGAACTGGTACGCCATCAAACGAATTGGCGGATCGACACGACCAGTGTGGACAGCCTGAACTGGTCGGGCTACGAAGCCGACTCCACCACCAGTACGGTCACCGGCCTTCCGCGGTGGCGCTACCACCGCGACCGCCCGACGGATGTCCGGATACCGTGGATGAACAGGACACTGCCCGGTCTTCAGATCGAACGACCCGTGGCCTACCTCATCCCGCAGGCATGGCATGAGGTCATCGATCGACTGCGCCTGGACATGGTGCCGATCGAAGTGCTATCCGAGGAGCACCGCTATGTGGTCGAGACCCAGCGGATCACGGATCATGCAACGGTCGACCATCCCTACGAAGGCCGTTATCTACATCACCACGTGACCACGTCCACATCGCTGGACACCCTGGTCGGTCGGGTAGGGGATGTGCTGGTGCCGATGGGCCATCCAACGGATGCGCTGGTGATGGAACTCCTGGAACCACGTGCGGCAGACAGCTTCTTCGCCTGGGGCTTCTTCGATGCGGTGTTGCAACAGAAGGAGTGGTTCAGCGATTATGTGTTCGAGGATATCGCAGCGCGCCTGCTGGCTTCGGACCCTGGCCTGGCAATGGCTTTGGAGGCGGAGAGGCAGCGTGATCCAGCGTTCGCCAAGGATGCATGGGCCCAGCTGCTCTTCGTGTATCGCCGTTCGCCCCACCTGGAGCCCGGTTACCTGCGCTATCCGGTGAGGCGCGTCATCCAGTGAACCGGTACGCTCCGCAGGCGCTATGTTCGCGGCATGGAACTCTATGATATCAGTATCGGTGCCCGGGTGAAGCATCCGACCATGGGCGTGGGCGTGGTCTATGACCTGGATCCACGCACTGTGCACGTTTTCTTCCGTGAACATGGGGAACAACCCATCAGCCACAGCTTCGAGGGGCTTGTCACCATCGCACCCGGTGTGGAGATCGGGCAGGAACCCCTGGATCTGGATCATGTGCGCGACGCGATCCGGGAGGTGCTGGAGGAGATGCAGGCCCCGCAGCGACCGGTGAACATGGCTCCGCGTTATGATGGAGGGATCATCGAGATCAAGCCACGGGATGGCTCACTGAAGAGCAAGGAAGTGCCCATCGAGGAGTTCTTCCACAAGATCGTCATGATCCGCGACCGGTTCCGCGTGCTCGAGCAGAAGATCAACGCGAACGACAAGCTGAGCGAACAGGACAAGGTGGAATTGCAGCAGTACATCACCCGCTGTTATGGGTCGCTCACCACCTTCAACATCCTCTTCGAGGACAAGGAGGATCACTTCATCGGCCAGAAGGGGGACTGAACCGACCGTTCGTCGGTCCGGATCGCGAGTTTTCCACCATTCCTTGCATCGGGCTGCCGGTGTGGGTACCTTCGGACCGTCGACGTTCTTTCCATTCACCTGTATGTGCATCAGCCGATCGGCTCTGGCCGGTCGTCAACGTGAAGCCCACACAGGCCGTGTTCATCGGAACCAACAATTTCCATCAGGGATCGCACCCTCGGTGGTCTACGGCGGGCCTCAGGCACCTTCGGGTGTCTTCCCCAGGGAACAGGAGGATTACGGAAGCCATCATCGCGATCCCGCCCATGTGATCTTCATGGGTTCTATGAACCGGCCCTGTGTGGGCTTTTCTTTTTGATCGCTCATCGTGCCTTGGCCATCTTTGTCCCATGGTCACAAGCTTGCCCGTGATGGAGGCCTTCTACACCCTGCAGGGGGAAGGCGTCTTTGCCGGGCAGGCGGCCTATTTCATCCGATTGGGTGGCTGTGACGTCGGGTGCACTTGGTGCGATGTGAAGGAGAGTTGGGATGCGGAGGCACACCCGCATTCATCGGTGGAGGCCATCGTTGCGGAAGCGGCACGACACCCGGCCCGGATCGCGGTGGTCACCGGCGGCGAACCTGCCATGCATGACCTCGCACCCCTCACCACCGCCCTGCGTGCTGCTGGCTTCCGCACCCATATTGAAACGAGCGGCACCCACCCGATGACCGGAGCGTGGCACCATATCTGCTTCAGTCCGAAGAAATTCAAGGCACCATTGCCGGCGATATACGCCACCGCGAACGAGCTGAAGGTGATCGTGTTCAACAAGCATGATCTGGAATGGGCGTTGGGCCATGCGGAGCAGGCTTCCGCTGATTGTGCGCTCCTGCTTCAACCCGAGTGGTCGAAACGTGAGGCCATGATGCCGCTCATCGTGGACTTCGTGAAGGAGCACCCGCGATGGCGCGTATCCCTGCAAACACACAAGTACCTGAACATCCCATGACGGAGAAGAAGTGGCGAGTAGCGCGTGCGTTCGCACCGACCGCGCACAGCGAGCGGCGAGTAAAAGCCCTGAGATTGCTAGGGCTATTATTCGCCACTGGTTACTCACTGCTCGTGACTTCCCAACCCGGCAACTACACCACCACGGACAAGGGCGCCATCAAACGGTACGAGAGCGGTCGGGATTGCATGGGCCAGCGGCGTTGGGATTGTGCTGAGTCCGAATTCACGAAGGCGGCAGAGGCGGATGCGCGCTTCATCGAACCGCGGATCATGCTGGCCGAGATCGCGGAGCAGAAAGGGGAGAGCCAGGTGGCCATGACCCGCTACCGCGAGGTGATGGCCATCAACCCCGGGTTCTTCCCGGTCGCTCAATTGCACCTCGCCGACCTCGAGTTCCGCGCAGGGGATTACGCTGCTGCGGAGAGGAACTACAGCGCCTACATGAAGCAGGAGGAGGAGCCGCAACGCAAGGCGCGCGCGAAGCTGGGTCTGCGCAACTGTGAGTTCGCGGCCAGGGCGATCACCCGGCCTGTGCCATTCGAACCGAAGAACCTCGGTCCGAACGTGAACAGCGCCGATCCGGAGTACTACCCGTGCATCACCGCGGATGATGCCACCCTGATGTACACCCGTCGGGTGAAGGCGCCGGAGATCCCCATCTATGGCATGCAGGAGGACTTCTACGTGAGCCGCCGCGACCTCGAGGGCAATTGGAAGCCGAGCATCCCCCTGCCAGTGGTGAACACGCGGGCCTTCAATGAAGGGGCTGGCACGCTTTCTCCGGACGGCCGTTTCCTGATCTTCACGAAGTGCGCGCTGGAAGATGGGACCTACGGTGGATCACTCGCGGGTGAGGGCAGTTGCGACCTCTTCATCAGCCGCCGCATCGGTGACCGATGGGGTGTACCACAGAACCTGGGCACGCCGGTGAACTCCAGCCATTGGGAAACGCAGCCCAGCCTGGCCAGCGATGGACGCACCCTTTACTACATCCGTGGTGCGGTGGCACGCGATGGCATCAAGAGCATGGACATCTGGACCACCACGATGGACGACGAAGGCCGGTGGAGCAAGCCCGTGAAGCTCGGCGACAATGTGAACACGCCCTACCAGGAGGAGAGCGTGCAGATCCACCCGGACGGTCGTACCCTCTATTTCAGCAGCAACGGCCATCCGGGCTTCGGTGGCCTGGACATCTACATGAGCCGGAAACAGGAGGATGGTACCTGGGGTCCCGCCCTCAACCTGGGCTATCCGATCAATACCAGTGCCGATGAGAACAGCCTCCTCGTGAGCGCAGATGGAAGGATCGCCTACTTCGCCAGCGATCGGCCGGGAGGTCTGGGTGAGTTGGACCTGTACAGCTTCGAATTGTATCCGGAGGCTCGTCCGCTGCCCATCACCTACATCAAAGGCAATGTGTTCGATGTGGATACCAAGGCCCCTGTGGAGGCGGATGTGCAGCTGTATGACCTGAAGACCGGCGAGCTGGCGACCGGCGCATACAGCGATCCCAAGACCGGCGAGTTCCTGGTCTGTCTGCCGAGTGGGACGTATGCATTGAACGCCAGCGCCGAGGGCTATCTGTTCTTCTCCAAGAACTACGATATCGCGGCGACCACCGTCAAGGAGCCGGTGACATTGGACGTGCCTCTCGGACCCCTGGCTTCCGGGAATACGATCGCCTTGCGGAACATCTTCTTCAATACCGCGAGCTACGAACTCCTGCCCACCTCGAACGCGGAATTGGACAAGCTCGTGAAGCTGCTGAAGGCCAACCCCTCTCTCCGCATCGAACTGGGCGGTCATACGGACAACGTGGGTGCCGATGCCGCCAACCTCACCCTGAGCGATCAACGGGCCAACGCCGTGCGTGACTTCGTGGTCGCCAAGGGCATCGATGCCGCTCGGATCACCGCGAAGGGCTACGGTGAGACCAAGCCCGTCGCTTCGAACGATACCGAGGAGGGTAGGGCGCAGAACCGCCGTACGGAGGTGACGGTGCTCTAGGAGCCGGATAGCTCCGTGGCCCTCCGGCTCGCCGCCTCGATCGCCTGGGACAGGGTCTCGGCCATGCGACCGGCATCCAGTACTCGGAACGCAGCCTCGGTGGTGCCTCCCTTGCTCATCACCGCCTTGATGAGTTCATCGGGCGAACGGTCGGCATGTTCCATGAGGTGATAGCTGCCCAGCATGGTCTGCTTCACCAAGGCATTGGCGACGTGGGGTTCCAAGCCAAGCTTCACGCCGGCATCGATCATCGTGCGCACGATATAGAAGAAATAGGCCGGGC
>JAGQVR010000116.1 GCA_020437875.1 Flavobacteriales bacterium | reverse complement strand
GGCACCCAAGGCCATTGAGGCGATCCCCGGCGTGGGCGATAAGACGGCGCACCTGCTGCGCAGCATGGGCGTGATGCGCATCGCCACCATGCAGGAACTGCCCATCGGGCTGATGCAACGCCTGCTGGGCGAACACGGCCCGGTGCTCTGGCGCAAGGCGAACGGGATCGACGACAGCCCGGTGATCGCCTGGCATGAGCGCAAGAGCATCAGCACGGAGCGCACCTTCTCCCGCGACACGATCGATGTGCGGATGCTGCACGGCCTGCTCACCGCCATGGCCGAGAGCCTCGCCTTCCAGCTGCGCAAGGGACAGAAGCTCACCAGCTGCGTGGCCGTGAAGATCCGCTACGCCGACTTCGACACGCACACGCGCCAGCAGCGCATCGGCTACACGGCCTGCGACCACATCATCCTGCCCACCGTGCATGACCTCTTCCGCGCGCTGTACGACCGCCGGCAGCGGATCCGCCTGATCGGCGTGCGCTTCAGCCACCTGGTGGGCGGCGGGCACCAGATGGACGCGTTCACCGACACGCAGGAGGCCATGGACCTCTACCAGGCGATGGACCGCATACGCAGGCGCTTCGGCGACCGCACGGTGATGCGTGCCAGCGGCATGGACGCGAAGAGCATAGGCCGCATGGACAACCCCTTCGATGGGCAGGCACCGGTGCTGCTGGCGAACAGGAGGACGTGATCAGATGATCAGACGATCAGATAATGGTATGCCGGGACTGGTCTGGCGCTGACTTGTGCGCGAGTGATCATCTGATCGTCTGATCATCTCATTATCTGATCGTCATTCGGGCGTGCCCCTACGGGTCGCGCTCTACCGTCCAAGTCCTCGCAGGAAGCGACGCAAGCGTCGCCCCTGCTCCGGGCTTTCCCGTGCGATCGCTCACGCGGGGTTCCCGGCCGGGCCCGTGCGGCAGGATCATCACCCAATGAACGGTCCTGCCGACATTCGCAGCCCCAACATGAGCGACCGCCTCCCTCCCGTGCCACCCAAGAAGTGGAAGACCGCCCTGGTGATCTGGATCGCCATCTACCCCGCCCTCACGATCCTGGTGGCGCTCTTCGGTGAGCACCTGATGCGCCTCCCCCTCGCGTTGCGTACCCTGGTGATGACGGGCATCCTGGTGCCCCTGCTGGTGTTCGTCCTGGTGCCGGCCCTGAACAAGTTGCTGGGCCGCTGGCTGCGCCGATGAGCAGCCTGCCTGATAGGAGCGCTTAGTGACCGTTCACGGCACGCACCAAGCGCATCATGCGCACCCCATCCGCTGAAGCGATCCGCAGCATGTAAGCCGCTTCCGGCGATCCGGACAGGTCGATCTCCACGCGGGAGGAGGACGTCGTTAGGACGCGCACTTCCCTTCCAGCGATATCGATCAAGCGTAGTTCTCCGAGCGCGGCGCCATCGGTACGTTCCACCTGGACGGAATGCGCCGCAGGGTTCGGCCCGACGCGGACATCGAACGCAGCCGCCTCCGTCACAGCGCTCATCAGTTCCTCGGGCACCCGCACGATCACACCACCATTGCTCAGCACATTACCAAATGGCACCAGGCAGTTGCTGCGCCGGAACCAGGTGGTGCTCACCGAGGTGAAGGAAGGCGTGATATAGCGTCGCTCCACCAGCACGGCATCGTCGATCACGGCGTCGGCCAGGACGATGGCCCCTTCCGCAAGGATCGTCACCTGCAACTGGCTGTTGCTTGCAGCGGTCGCCACGGCATCGGTCCACGTGTCATCCACATCCGCCGGGAAGTGCACGACGGATGCGGGATCGGTGTTGATGCTGGAGGGGCTGCTTGCGCTGAGGCGTGTGCCCAGATCGAGCACCTCGGTGTCGCTGGTACCGTAATAACCGAACTGGTCCACCAAGCGCACCGCCACATCGGCGGAGGGAAAGTCCGCTGTGTATGGTGTGGCCGCTGGATCGAGGATGCTGTCGGTGGTGGAGCCGATCACGCTGTAGTTCTGAGCGCTGAGGTCCCACACCACACCCGTTCCCGCGGTGATCAGGCCGGACACCACACCGTAGTTCCGTGCCTCCACCGGATACGCTCCGAACGCTGGGATCGCATCGGGATAGGTGAAGACGGTCTGTGCGATGGATGTTCCGCCAAGGAGCAGGCAGGAGAGCAATGGTATCGTTCGCATGGGGCGCAAAGAAAGTCGCTCCATTCCCCATGGTCCGCTTGGAAAGTTGAAATTCCCGGCTCGATCACTTGACATCTTAACACCGTTAACTAAATTTGTCCCCGTCATGGGCATCGCCGCACGCAAAGCCAAGGAGAAGGAGGACCTGAAGAAGGCCATCTTGGATGCCGCGCGCGAACTCTTCCTGGAACAGGGGTATGACCGGACGAGCATGCGCATGATCGCGCAACGCATCGCCTACAGCCCGACCACCATCTACCTCTACTTCAAGGACAAGGACGCGATCTTCCACGCCCTGCACACCGAGGCCTTCCAATTGCTCGGCGCCCGGTTCGCACCGCTCGCGCATGTGGCCGACCCCATGGAGCGTCTCACCGCCATGGGAAAGGTATACATCGAATTCGCCCAGGAGAACCCGGGATTGTACGACCTCATGTTCATCATGAAAGCCCCGGTACAGGCCATGGAGGAGACCAAGCACCTCTGGGTGGAAGGCGATCGCGTGTTCCAGGTGCTGATGTCCACCGTGGAGGAGGCGATGAAGAAGAAGTTGATGCGCAGGAGCGACGTGGAAGTGACCAGCTTCCTGATCTGGAGCACCGTGCATGGCATGGCGGCCCTCTTCGTTCGCGATCGCTGCTTCAAGGTGATCAGCGAACCGAAGCAGGAGACCTTGATGGACGATGCCCTCGCACAGTTCACCAACTGGCTGCGTAGCCTGAAGCCATGAACAAGCCGACCTTTTTTTACCCAATTGGTTAACACTGTAAATACTTTGAACGATGTTCTCTGAACCTGTTCAACCTCTCGCTACAAGGACCCGTAGCGTCACTTCAACGGGTGGATCCATCAGGTCAATGCTACGGATGTGTTCCACAGGCGTCATCGGGGGGATCATGGTCACGTTCGCCGCCAGTGCCCAACAGCCGCTCGACACCTACATCGCCCAAGGCCTGGCCAACAACGTTGTACTGCAACAGAAGCACATCGCCCTGGACCGGGCCATGCAGGACCTGAAGGAGGCGAAGTCCTTGTTCCTGCCATCGCTGAACCTGAACGCGAGCTTCCTCAGCGGAGAGGGTGGCCGCTACTTCAACTTCCCGGTGGGTGATCTGGTGAACCCTGTCTACCGAACACTGAACCAGTTCATCGGCCAGAACGCCTTCCCGGAGGTCGATAACGTGCAGGCCTATCTCAATCCGAAGAACTACTACGATGCGCATGTGCGTGCCTCCATGCCATTGCTGAACACGGACATCATCCACAACCAGCGCATTCAGGAACAAGCGGTGCAGCTGCAGGAATATGAAGTGGCCATCTACCGGCGAGAGCTCGTGAAGGACATCAAAGTCGCCTACTACAACGTGTTGATGGCCGGGCAGGCGGTGCGGAGCCACACCAGCGCGCTGCAGTTGCTGGAGCGGAACGTGGAGGTGACGCGGTCGCTCCAGCGCCATGGCTCCGGCGTGCCAGCGCAGGTACTGCGCGCACAGGCCGAGCATGAACACATCTCCGCCGATCTCGCGCAAGCCACCAACCAACTCGCCAACGCACGCCGCTACTTCAACTTCCTCCTGAACGTCGATCTGGACGCACCCGTGGACGAGCACTTCGATATGGGTGCAGCCCTTGTGGACACCTCGACCACCCTGGCCGCGGACATCGGTCGTCGGGAGGAACTGCAGGCCCTGCGCACCGCCGTAAGCCTGCGTGACAGCCAGACCAAGTTGAATGGCAACTACTGGGTACCGAAGCTGAGCACCTTCGTGGACCTTGGCTACCAAGGCCTGGACTGGAGCACCGATCAATACGCCGACTACTACCTCTTCGGGGTGCAACTCGATGTGCCGCTGTTCAACGGTGGTCGTAACCGGTACAAGCTGCACCGCGCGCAACTCGATCGGGACCTCGCTGAACTGACCGAGCAGAACTCCAGGCAGCAGCTGATATTGGGTGCGACACAGGCACAGACGGGGCTATCCACGGCACAGGCCGTGCTTCGCAGCGCGAACGCTCGCAACTCGAGCGCCATCAGCTATTTCAACCTGATCGAGAAGGGCTTCAACGAAGGCGTGAACACCCAGATCGAATACCTCGATGCACGCAACCAACTGACAGGTGCCGAGGTGCAACTCGCCGTGGCCCGTGCCACCGTGCTTCAGAAGCTCGCAGAGATGGAAAGACAGAACGCTACATACCCACTGCAATGATGAGTACGATAGTTCGGATCCCGGAAATGGGAATGATGGATGCACGATCAATGAAGGAGACTCGCACCGCACATTCCTTCCATACCACGTTCACCTCCATCACACTTCTTACAATCCTCCTCTCCTCCTGTGGCAGGGCCGATGCGACCGTGGAGACCATGGACAATGGAGCCACACCTGTGACCGTGATGCACGTACGTCCCGCGCGAACGGAAGCGACCGTTAACGTGCCTGGTCTCTTCACCACCGACGACGAAACAGCGTTGAGCTTCCTCAGCGGTGGCATCGTGCGACGGATACTGGTGAACGAGGGCGAACCGGTGAACGCCGGACAACTGCTGGCCACCTTGGAGCCGACGAACATTGACGCCCAGGTGCAACAGGCCCAGCTTGCCTTCGAGAAGGCCGAACGCGACCTGCAGCGCGCGGAAGCCCTGTTCAAGGACAGTGTGATCAGCCTGGAAACGGTTCAGAACGCCCGCACCGGTCTGGGCGTGGCCAAGGAGCAGTTGACCGCTGCGCAATATGGTCGACGTCATGCTGAGATCCATGCGACCAGCGATGGTTTCGTACTTCGGAAGTTCGCGAACGAAGGCCAATTGGTCGGCGCAGGCGATCCGGTACTGATGGTGAACGGTGCCGGAAAGGGCAAGTGGCTGTTGAAGGCAGGCCTGAGCGATAAGGACTGGGCGAAGGTCAGCACGGACGACAGCGCGACGGTACAGGCGGATGCCTTCCCGAACCTTTCGATGCGGGCGGTCGTGACCAGCAAGAGCGCAGGCGCTGACCAACGGACCGGGGCGTTCCTCGTGGAGCTGCGCATCATAGATCCGGTGCCGGATGTGGCCAGCGGTCTGTACGGAAAAGCGACGATCCACACGCGCGGCCGAACTGATGCGGTGGCGATACCCTACGAGGCGCTGCTGGATGGCGATGCGTCGCAAGGCTCCGTGTTCGTTGCGGCGGAGGGCAAGGCACACAAGCGCTCGGTGATCGTGCATGGCATCACGAACACGCATGTGCTGGTGAGCGGGCTCGACAGCACGGAGGCCCTGATCGTGAACGGCGGTCCATACCTGACGGAAGGTTCTCCCATTCAAGTGCGATAGACCATGTGGATCACCCGATACGCCGTTAAGAACAGTCCGTTCACGCTGGTCATCTTCCTGATGATCGTGGTGGTGGGGATGAACACGCTGGTGAGCATGCCCCGTGCCGAAGACCCCGAGATGAACGCACCGATCTACCCGATCGTGGCGGTGTACCCCGGCACGAGCCCGGAGGACATGGAGAACCTGGTGGTGGACCCGATCGAGAAGCGGGTGACCGAACTGGATGACATCAAGCGCGTGTACAGTACGATCAAGGACGGCGTGGCTGTGATCCGGGTGGATGCCCTCTATGGCGTGGATGTTGACCGCAAGCATCAGGAACTGGTGCAGGAGATCAACGCATTGCGCGCCGAGCTACCGGCGGACATCCACAGCATCGATGTGCAGAAGGCGACGCCAAGCAGCGTGAACGTCCTGCAGGTCGCGCTGGTGAGCGAGAACGCCCCCCGCCGGGTGCTGAAGGAACAGGCTGAGCGGCTTCAGGAGGAACTGGAGGCGGTACCGATGCTCAAGAAGGTGGAGGTGAACGGGATCCCGTATGCGACCGTGCGCATCGACCTGCAATTGGAGAAGCTGGCCCGATTGAACATCCCACTGGACCAGGTGATCGGCGCGGTGCAGAGCGAGATGGCCAACATCCCCGGTGGAAGTGTGGACGCCGGCTCGAAGACACTGAACGTGAAGACCAGCGGAAGCTACCTCGATGCCGCGGATATTGCACGGACCGTGGTGGCAACGGCCGATGGACGCAACACGCTGCTGCGCGATGTGGCCAGGGTGACCGATACCTATCAGGAGGACCGCCACATCACCCGCTTGAACGGTCACCGGAGCGTGGTGGTGAACGCGGCGATGAAGAGCGACATGAACATCAGCGAGGCGCAGGCGCGATACGCACCCATACTCACCCGCTTCAAGGCCCAACTTCCGCAGAACGTGGCACTGGAGGAACACTTCGACCAGGCACAGGCCGTGAACTACCGGCTCGGTGTCCTTGGTCGTGACTTCCTCATCGCGATAGGGCTCGTGCTGCTCACCCTGCTACCACTGGGCAACCGAGCGTCCCTGGTGGTGATGATCAGCATACCGCTGTCGCTGGCGATGGGTGTGGTCATGCTGAACGCGATGGGGTTCTCCTTGAACCAATTGAGCATTGTAGGCATGGTGGTGGCGCTGGGGCTGTTGGTGGATGACAGCATCGTGGTGGTCGAGAACATCGAACGTTGGCTGCGTGAAGGCAAGAAACCCTTGGACGCCGTACTCGGCGCGGTGAAGGAGATCGGCGTGGCGGTGATCGGCTGTACGGTGACGCTGTGCATCGCCTTCATGCCTCTGGCGCTGATGCCAGAGGCGAGCGGTGAGTTCATCCGCAGCCTGCCCCTGGCCGTGATCCTCGCGGTGGTCTCAAGCATGTTCGTGTCGCTCACGATCGTCCCCTTCCTGAGCATCCGCCTGCTGAAGCCGCACCACGACGCGGAGGGCAACTTCTTCCTGCGCGGCTTGAAACGTGGGATCCACGCCACCTATGCACCGCTCCTGGAACGCTCGTTGCACAACCCACGCACCACCTTGCTGGTGGCACTGGCGATCTTCATCGGTTCGCTGGGCTTGATGAAGGCGATCGGCTTCAGCCTGTTCCCCGCATCGGAGAAGCCGCAGTTCATGGTGAACGTGGTGGCGCCCTTGCAGAGCAATCTGGCACGCACCGACAGCCTCGCACGTCTGGTGGAACACGAACTGGCACAACGTCCGGAGGTGCAGTACTACACCACGAACGTTGGCAAAGGCAATCCACAGGTGTACTACAACGTGCAACCCGAGAATGAACGCACGGACTTCGCGCAGGTGTTCGTGCAATTGCAGCCGAAGACCGGAACGAGGACGAAACTGCGCGTGATCGACGAACTGCGGAACACTTTCGCGCAAGTGCCGGGGGCGCAGATCGAGGTGAAGGACTTCGAGCAGGGTCCGCCGCAACTCGCGCCGGTGGAGGTACGGATCTTCGGCGAGGACCTGGACACGCTGCGCCGCATCAGTGCGCAGGTGGCGGCGATGCTGAAGGAGATGCCCGGCAGCCTGTACGTGGAAGATCCGATGGCGAACCTGAAGAGCGACCTGCGCGTGAGGATCGACCGCGACAAGGCGAGCATGCTGGGCATCGCCACGGTGGACATCGACCGCACGGTGCGCCTCGCGGTGGCCGGGCTGGGCATGGGCACCTTCAACGATCCGCAGGGTGTGGAGCGCGAGGTGGTGATAACGGTCCCCAAAGGACAGCGAGCAGACCTCCATGTGTTCGACGACCTCTATGTGACCAGTCGTAGCGGCGCCAGCATCCCCCTTCGTCAAGTGGCCGATCTGCAACTGGAAGCCTCGCCACAGACCATCAAGCACCTGGGTAAACGGCGGTACGTGTCCGTAAGCAGCTTCGTTCAACAGGGCTTCCTTGTGGACGATGCATTGAACGCGACGATCAAGGCGATGGACGCGATGCGGCTACCCGCTGGCTATACGTACACCATGGGCGGCGAGATCGAGACGCGGCAGGACAGCTTCGGTGGATTCGGTACCATCATCCTGGCGACGATCTTCCTCTTCATCGCGGTGCTGGTGCTGGAGTTCGGCACCTTCAAGAGCACCTTGATCGTGCTGAGCGTGATCCCCTTGGGCATCGTCGGTGCGGTGATCGCGTTGTGGATGACCGGCAACAGCCTCAGCTTCGTGGCGATCGTGGGTCTCATCGCGCTGGCGGGCATCGAGGTGAAGAACACCATCCTGCTGGTGGACTTCACGAACCAGCTCCGTTCCGAAGGCCGGACCCTGGAGGAGGCTATCCGCGAAGCGGGCGAGATGCGCTTCCTGCCCATCGTACTCACGAGCCTCACCGCCATCGGTGGGCTGCTTCCGATCGCCTACAGCACCAATCCACTGATCTCGCCATTAGCGATCGTGCTGATCGGGGGCTTGATCAGCAGCACGGTGCTCAGCCGCCTGGTGACGCCGGTGGTGTATAAGTTGATACCGCCGAGGGTGTGAACCTACTCCACCATCACCCGCGCCATACCACCATCAGCGGAACGTAATAGGTAGAAACCCGAGGCCAGACCACTCAGGTCGATCCTGTTGCGACCGGCATTCAATTGGAAAGCACGAACGACCTGACCATTCACGTCCACCAGCTGTGCCTGTGTGGGTGCCGCCGAATATTCGATGAAGAGCACGCTGCGCGCAGGAACCGGCCAGACGTGCATGGCGCGTTCATCTATCTCGGGAAGACCTACGTTCAATACCACATTGACCTCGGGCGATGCGCTCAGGCAGCCGTGCTCATCGATGTAGTGTACCACGTAGGTGCCACTGGCCCAA
>JAGQVR010000115.1 GCA_020437875.1 Flavobacteriales bacterium | reverse complement strand
TTGCAAGCGGCGGGAGCGGCCTGGTACATCGGCAACTGGTTATCGTTCGGTGGTGTCACACAATCCTGGCTGCCCGAGAGGATGAGCAGTGGGGCATCCACATCACCGGCTGCCGCGATGGCGGAAGGATTCGTCTCCGCGGGAGCGAAGCAGACCACGGCGTTGAAGTCGCTGGATGCCGCTGCACCAAGGATGGCCGCCCCACCACCCATCGAATGTCCCATCAGGGCCGAAGTGGTGGCGATATGACCGAAGAAGGGCGATCCATCGTCCGCTCCTGCTGCCTGGAATGCGCTCGCACAGAAGGCCAGGTCGGTCCCGAAAGCGCTGTGGTTGGGTAAGAGGCCACCTTCGGTGGTGGGCAGTACCAGCACGTACCCCTCTGGTACCAAGGCTTCCCGGAAGTTGGCATAGGCGCCAACGGTCATCACGAAGCCGTGACCGAGTACAACGACCGGGAACATGCCTGGAGCTACGGGTACGTCGGTCCCGGCGTTCACGGCCGGATAGGCGACCTCACACGGAATGGCCCGTCCACCGCGCGCTTCGTCGATGAAGGTCACAGTGGTGGTCCCGATGGAGAAGGGCTGGGCGGCCATTCCGATCGGCAGGGCCAGGACAAGGAGTTGGGTCAGGTGGCGCATGGCTTCGGATAGAATAACGCTTGAGTCGGATCCCGGTTCGCCCCGACGTACAATGTACCTTCGCGATCCTTTCCCGCCATGCGCATCTACCGTTTCCGCGTCCTGATCGACCACGAGAGCGAGGCCTTCCGCGACATCGAGATCGGCAGCGAACAGACCTTCCTGGACCTGCACACCGCGATCAAGGAAGCCTTCGCCTTCATCGGGCAGGAGATGGCCAGCTTCTACGTGAGCGATGAGAACTGGGACAAGGGCCCGGAGATCCCGCTTGCGGACCTCGGCTTCGGGGAGGATGGGGACACGCCCGCGTTGATGGAGCAGGTCTACATCAGCGACCACATCCGCAGCACGAGCCAGCGCTTCATCTACGCCTACGACTTCCTGCATATGTGGATGTTCATGGTGGAACTGATCCAGGCTGGTGATCCAGAACCTGATGTGTCCTACCCCCGGGTGGTGATGAGCATGGGCACCGCGCCGGACGAACATTCCAAGGAGGACGACCTCACCGCGGGCATACTTCCGGACGACCCTTACGCCCTGGGTGATGAGGAGCATGCCTATGAGGAGGAAGGCGACGACTGGGGCCATGATACCGAGGGCGAGGACCACGACGAGTTCGGCCACGGCAGCATCGACGACCTCGGCGAAGAGTTCCGATGAACCACAAGGGCACGCTGATCGTCATCGGCGGCCCGACGGCTTCCGGCAAGACACAGGCTGCGGCCACACTGGCCAGGCACTTCGGCACCGAAGTGATCAGCGCGGACTCCCGCCAGTTCTATGCGGCCATGCGGATCGGTACAGCACGACCGCTGGAGGAGGAATTGCTCGGCGTGCCCCACCATTTCATCGGTCACCTGCCGATCGAGGAGACCTGGAGCGCAGGCACCTTCGCGCGGGAAGCCGAACCCGTGCTGCAACGGATCCTTGTCGATCACCGTGTCGCCGTGCTGGTAGGTGGAAGCGGGCTCTATATCGATGCGCTCCTCAAAGGCCTTGACCCATTGCCCATGGGTGATGCCGGGATACGCGCAGCGCTGCAGGCCACGCTGAATAAGGAGGGCCTCCCTCCTCTCCTCGCCCGATTGTTGAAGCTCGATCCCGACACGCACGCGCGCATCGACCACCACAACCCGCATCGCGTGATACGCGCATTGGAGGTCTGCATCGCCTCCGGGCGACCGTACAGCGAACAGCGGACCACGCCCACCGACCGCACCGATGTCCGCATCGTTCGCATTGCCATGGACCTGCCACGTGCGGACCTCTATACCCGGATCGATGCGCGTGTGGATCGCATGATGGATGAATGTCTGTTGGATGAAGTGCGCGAGCTTCTTCCATTCCGCACATGCAACGCACTGCGGACCGTCGGCTACAATGAGCTGTTCCGTTACTTGGACGGTGAATTGAGCCTGGAGGAAGCCATTGCGTTGATCAAACAGCACACACGGAACTATGCCAAGCGGCAGATGACCTGGCTGCGTCGCGACCCGCTTTGGAAGTTCATGCCACCTGATGATGTGGACGCGATGATCGCAATGATCGGCGTGTGACGATGGAGCGGATGAACACGGATCCCCGTTGGCCGGTGATCGCCTGGTGGTTCCTGCTGGCACTGGTGATCACGGACCGCATCCTGCTGCTGGTCGGCTTCGGCTTCACGCACACCGGATCGGACGATGTGCTCTTCTGGAACATCGCGAACGACCTGTTGCACGGGCTCTTCCGAGAACCGTACGTGTACGGCCAGAACTACAACCCGCCCTTCGAGTCGCTCTTCGCCGTGCCCCTGCTGGCTATCGGGCTTCCTTTCCGCATCGCAATGCCGGTCATCACGTCTGCACTGGCACTCTTCCCCTTCCTCTCCTTCGCATGGTGGCACAAGCGCAACGGCCACATGTCCGCAGCACTCCTCTTCCTGGCACTTCCGCTGTTGCTTCCCGTGGAGTGGGGCATGCTCACGACGATCACACGGGGATTCGTACCGGGCATCGCCTGGCTCGGCCTGCTGCCCTTCGCCCTTTCCATCCAGCGCTCAACGGCGCGCGACCTCGGCGTTGGCCTTATCGCGGGCATGGCCGTCTTCACCAACCCGAACACGCTTGTCTTTCTGGTCCCCTTCCTCGTCCACTTTGTGCTCATGGCGGAACCCCGGTGGCAAGCTGGTGGACGGGTCCTGCTCGGCGTGCTGCCATTCCTGCTCCTGCAACGCGCCGCCATGCACTTCTACGCGGACCGACCATGGCGACTCGTGCACCGCTTCGATGACTGGCGGATGGACTTCGCATGGCAGGCCTTGATACCCGAGGGTCTTGGCCAACTGGACAGGCACTTCGCGTGGCTGGCACCGATGCCGATACCTACCGCAGCACCCTATCTGCTGGTCACGGTGATGATCATCCTGCTCGTACAACGATCACCGCGAACGGCATTGGCCATCGCCGGTGGGACCGCCTTCTGCATTGTCTCCCTTGCCTTCCCCAAGGTGCACGACGGCACGGACAACGTGTTCTTCCCCTACAGCCGCATGTTCCTGGCAGTGCCCTTGCTGCTGGCCTGGTCGTGGGCAGCGATAAAGCTCCCCGCGCGGATGGCAGCAGCCCTGCCGATCACCTGGTGCGTCATCGGCGCCCTGAGCCTCATCTATAAAGGGATATCCACCCCGGCCACGGTCGAAAGGGAATTGGCATCGAAGGCTCAAGCACCCGTCACCGAATACGCATATTCGACCTTCGAAGAACGGATGGACCATGTGGCCGAGATCGCGGTGCAGGAGCAGGCCGACATGATCATCGCCTTCGATGGTCCGGGAGGCCATGATCACATCGCCCTCTGTTACGGAGGCCCCGTCCTTCGCCCGGATCTGCCGTCCACCTTGTACGTGGGACCCGACCGTCGCTGGTGGAACCGGTCCGGGCTCGATACCATCAAGGTTCATACGCTGCTCCTCGTCGGTGGGGATGATGAGCTCTGGCGCCGCGTGCGTATGGAACACAGCGGCTTCGAGCGGCTCGGTGATCAGGACGAGATGATCCATCTATGGCGCGGTGATGGACCTTCCGTCGGGGAGGTGATCCGTTGGACAGGCAAGCGTTGGTAGGTCAGAGCCCCAGGCGATCGACACAAGGGGTAGCTTCGCGATCAGCTACCATGGGATCGGACCGCTTGGAACAGTTGCGCGAATTACTTGCCGAGGATCCGGCGGACCTCTTCGTCCGATATGCCATTGCCCTGGAGTTGAAGAGCGCTGGAGCGATGGAGGAGGCGGCCAGGAACCTGCACGACTTGCTGCAGGACGCACCTGATCATGTTCCGAGCTACTACCAACTGGCATTGATCCTGGGCGACCTGAGCCGTGTGGCGGAGGCCGTGTCCATTTGTGAGCGTGGTGCGGAACAGGCGTTGGCGATCAACGACCGCAAAGCCTTGGCGGAGATCAAGGAATTGCGCGAGACCTTGCTCGATGAGGAGTGATGATGCGTAAGGTCGGACTTTGGTCGGTCGCCGTCCTGTCGGCCCTTGTCGTCGGCATCATCACGGTGGCGCTCTCCTTCCCCTTCCTGACCATGAACGATCCATGCGGTGCGAAGGTCGCCGTGGTCGAAGGCTGGATCGATCCCGGATACATGCCGGATGTCAGGGACATGCTCACGGAAGGCGCTTACGATACGATCTACATCACCGGTACACCACGCAACTTCTCGTACACCCTGCGCATCGGAGACACGGTGGTGGTGGAACTGCAACGCCCCCTGAGCGGGGATCTCCTGGTGAACGCATGCGGGGCCTTGAACGCCGGCCTGGTCGTCTTGGATGATCACGGGGTCATCCTCACGGACAGCGTCTTCGGCCCATGTATCGACCGGCGGGCGAGGATCGAGCGCCCGACGACCCGCCTGTTCTTCGCACCTACGCATACCGGCGTGCCCGACCCGAAATGGGAGCTCTTGTTCCTGCTCTACGCCAAGGTGGATGGCATCAACCTCCATGCCTTGCAGCGCTCGGTGCGCATCCATCGATCATCGGGAAAGGTGGAGCCCGGTACGCCTTCCTATGCCGATGCCATGGCGGGTGCCTTGGTCGAACTGGGCGTGCTCGCAACGCGCATCCACCGGTTGCCGACCGTGATGCTCGGGGAGAGCCGGACCTGGGCCAACGCTCAACGGTTCGCCGAGGAAGCGAAGGCGCGCTCGATCCATCGCGTGGACGTCATCTCGTTCGGCATCCACGCACGCCGCTCGCGACTGGCTTACAGCGAGGCATGTGGAAATGGCGTGGTGGTGGGCATCCGCAATGTGGGTGATCCCGAACTGCGACCCGGTCAGTGGTGGCGCAGTCCCATGGGTTGGTTGAAGGTCCTGCGCGAACTGGTCGGCGTACCTGCTTCCTACCTGGTGGGAACGGTCCAATGAGGGCGATACGTACCTTTTCGCCATGTGCATCGTCAGCACCAAGCGATCCGGACCGATCTTCGAGGCATGAAGGATCGGCCACAAGAGGAGGAGATCCCCACCTTCTACCGGGAATACGTCCGGAAGGTGGGCGGCACCGACCTGATCGAAGGCTTGGGGATCGCATTGGTGCGATGCGACAGCTTCGGTGCAGGATCGTCCGAGGACATGGGCGATCATCGCTACGCTCCCGGGAAGTGGTCCATCAAGCAGGTGCTGCAGCATCTCAACGATTGTGAACGCATTCTGGCATACCGAGCATTGTGCTTTGCGCGAGGTGAACAACTGGAGCTACCCGGCTTCGAAGAGGATGAGTATGCCGAACAGGCGGACTGCAGCCATCGCACGATCGGGGATCTGCTGCTTGAGCATCGGACCATCCGTAATGGCACGATCACCCTGTTCAGGAGCTTCACCCCTGAAATGCTCGTGCGAAGCGGCACTGCGAACGGGGTCCGTATCAGTGTGCGCGCGATCGGATGGAGCATCGCCGGCCATGCCGAGCACCATTGTGACATCCTTGAACAACGCTATCGCTGACCCATGGCCACACGAAGCATGCAGGACTGGCTCGATGCCTATGGTGTGAGCCACCAGAACCCGACGAACAAGGCGATCCATTGGATCTGTGTACCCACGATCTACTTCTGCGTGGTGGGCTTCCTGTACAGCATCCCCCTTCCGGATGCACCTCCCTTCGTCAGACCGCACATGCTGGCCACCCTGGCCGTTGCGCTGGTCGGCATCTTCTACATCCGGCTATCGCTCCCGATCGCCATCGGCATGATCCTGTGGAGCCTGTTCTGCCTCGCCGTGTGCAGGTACCTTGATGCGCACGCCGGCCTTCCGTTGTGGGCCATCTGCACCATCCTCTTCGTGGCGGCCTGGATAGGTCAGTTCTACGGGCACAAGGTCGAAGGAAAGAAGCCGAGCTTCCTGGACGATCTGCAATTCCTGATGATCGGTCCGGCGTGGTTGCTCAGCTTCGTGTACAAGCGGCTGGGCATCGCCTACTGAAGCACGGGCCGGAAATAGCGGGGCACCCGCACACCGCAGCTTCCCGGATGGAAGATGCAGCGCAGGTCGCGCAGCACTTCATCCGGTTCCAATAGCGCTTGGCCGAACAGGTCATCCGTGTCACTGTTCCCGACGAACGCACCCGACATCATGCCGTTCAAGGCCAGCACACGCGGATCACCACCTGAGAGCACCTTGTGGTCCACCTGGCCGGGGTGCGCCAGCAATACCCCGAAACGATCCACCGTATCGCCCAGCAGCAGCAACCGTTCCAACGGAATGGTGATGTTCCCCATCGCCACCGAATCCGCGAGGATGTAACGTCCGCCCGCGTCCTCGATCAAGGTCGCCATGTAGCTGTCCCCCGGTGGTGCGAACCAATCGCCCTGCCATCGGCTGCCGAAGAAGACGAGCGGTGCATCGGGCAGGTGCTCTTTCATATCCCTCAGGACCCTGTAACGATGTTCGATCGCCGCGAAAACGCTGTCCGCCCGCTGCTCCATTCCCAGTAACATCCCGAAGAAGCGGATCCATTCCGCGCGACCCAGGGGGTGTGCTTCGAGGTACTCCGCCACTTCAATGGTGCGCACGTTGGCAGCGGAGGCGCGTTCCTTCCGGCCGAAGGGATGATCGAAGACCGCCTGCGGGGCCAGGGCGATCAAGCGTTCCACATCCACGCCATCAGGAAGGCCGACCTCTTCCAACGCGCCGGTGCGCAGGGCATCCAGGAACTTCGGATCACGCAACTGATCGGTATGTGCGGCACCCACCACCACGCGCTCCGATCCAAGCGCCGAGAAATACGGAAGGTGTGTCGTACTGAGCGCTACAACGCGATCGAGCGGCCACGGCATGTCCTGCTTCCCGGATGCGGACGAACGATAGGCATACACCCCGATCGTATCCTCCCTGCCCTCCGGGCCAAAGACGACCAAGCGACGCTTCTCACCGTTCACCTGCAGTTCGAAATGATCGGCGTAGGCGTTGGGGACACCGCTCCATCCCGCCGCGATCGGTCCCTCCTCCACGGTGGAGGTGCACCCGATCAAGAACGACGTAAGGAAAGCAAGCGCTGCTCCGGGCCTCATTCCAGTTCACGGATCATCTCCAGCAGGGCGGAGCGGATGGCATCCTGCCCGTTGGTCAGTCCCCATGTGGTCTGATAGGCCTGGTGATGCGGTTGTTCGCCCCGATCGGTGGGCCCTTCCCCTCTCCCGGCCGGCACGTACTTGAGCAGCGGAACATGGAACTGCAGTCCGGAGGTCGGTAACGTGACCACCCACTCCGGACCACCGGTGAAGCCGAAGGCGTTGGAGCCCACCTCCTCACCCACCAAGCGACCGCGCTTGTTCCGGCGCACCATCATGGCCAACGCGGCAGCCGCATCCCGGGTGTATCCATCACAGATCATGTACACCTTGCCCGAGAACGCCTTCGACATCGGTTCATGGAGGGAGAGTCGGCTGTCCGTCTCAGGCAGGCGATAATCGCCTTTGCCTGCCATCAGGAAGCGCGCGTTGGCGCTCGCATAATGTTCCTCCGGTATCAGGTGGGACGCTCGTGCGCGCGGCGGTGCGATGCTGCGAACGACCATCTCATCAAGCACTTTGAACGGCGTCTTGGCGATGGCGGAGAACACCAGTTCGGCCATGGACAGCTCCGGACCACCTGCGCCGCGTGCATCAATGACAAGGGTCCGGATCTTGGTCCGGTGCGCCTCGCTCAACAAAGCATCGAGGAATCGGTCCGGTCGCACCCCCGCCAGCGCCAGGCTGTCGGGATCCAGTGTCCGCAGGTTGAGCCAGAGCACACCACTTTCGGGGTGGACGGTGGAGCCCCAGGGTAGCAGATCCGTTCCCTTGGGCTTCCGTGTGTTCGTGATATCGTTGCCGGTCATCCCGAAGACCACCTGCTCACCTTCGACCTTGGCAGGTGTCCGGAACCGTATCCGGTAGGAATTGGTCTGTTCGATGTACAGGTGGTAGCGCACGTTGAACTCCCGTTCCACGACACGATCGGCATAGGTCCTGTTGGAACCATCGCAGACGACGGTCGCCAGCAACTGGTCGACCACTTCATCCATGGGCCGGTCGTTGATCGCTAGGATGCGACTGCCCACCGGTATGCTGCGAAAGCCCTTGAGTTCCTCCTCCAGGAAGACGCCTTCGGGCAGGATCTTCACCTGCATGGGCAGGAGGCTGGCCTCGGTCCTGAGCGACCCTTCCACGGATCTGGGCCACTCCACGTGGCTGTGGGCATCGCCCAACGCCTTGAGCACGGGTCGCAAGGCGCATTCGAATTCCACTGCGGACATGGGCAGTCGGATCGAATCGTGCACCTGGTCGATCACGGCATCGAGCTCGGCCTTTGTGTGGTACCGGTAGGGATCGGGATGAGCCTCGTGGATCGCGGACCGGACCAACTCCAGGTCATCATGCAAGCGCTCCGGGTACAACGTCCTGTCCAGGTACGATTGGGCCGTCGACCATTGGACGAAGACCAGAGCGATGATGAAGAGGAGCGTACGCACGATTCCGATCAACAGGCGGTCGAGAGGATACTGGACGACTCGTCCATCAAGTACGATGCCAATGGCTCGCGACCTGATGACCGCGGCCGGATGTCCGAAGTGACCCCGACCACGGCCGGTCGGTTCAGGCTTTCACGGCCGTGCGTGGTGCAGCGGCCAGGATCTCCGCGCTGGCGCCTTCGCTGTACTTGGCGAAGTTGTCCACGAACTGCTTGGCGAGCTTCTCCGCCGTTGCATCGTAAGCCCCCTTATCCTTCCATGTGGAGCGCGGATCGAGCACCTCATCGGGCACGTTCG
>JAGQVR010000114.1 GCA_020437875.1 Flavobacteriales bacterium | reverse complement strand
GTGTTTCGAGCGTAGGAGGCAGCCGGTTGCGGTGGCTCGCCGAGAACTCCATCGGGATGGACGAATTACTGAACAATGCGATCGGGATCGAATTCGCGCCGAACCCTGCGAACGAGAGCACGCTGATCAACTTCACCACCCAAGGGCATACGACCTTGGACGTATACAACGACCACGGGCAACTGTTGCAGACCATGGATCTCGGCAACAAAGCGCCTGGGATACACCAGGAACGCCTTGATACCCGTTCCCTGGCAACAGGCTTGTACACCGTGGTGATCCGTTCCGCCAACGGCGACCAGGGCATGAAACGCTTGATGGTCCAGTGAGGAATACCTGGCCGGAGGGATAAAGGCGAGACGAGGGGGCGCTAACTGGCGGCAAGCATGTCGGCGGTGGCCTGAGGCCTTGTACCTACCGAAAGCGAGAGCCCCCTTGGTATGCACCGAGGGGGCTTTTGCGTTGGTGCGAGCGATGCGCGGCGAACCGCGAAGTGATGACGGTCAGGTGGGATTGCTGGGGTAGCCAGAGGCTACGCGCAGATCGGGGTTACGCGCAGCTAACCCTTCTCCCTCCCCTCCTCGATGCTCTCATCCACCTCTTCCCTTTCGTTGGTGGAGGGGGCTTCATCCTCGTAGCCATTGTTCCTGGCCGGGGCGTATTCGAGCTCGATGAACATGGGATAATGGTCGGAGCCGAAGGCAGGCAGGCGCTCGAGCCGGAGCAGGGCGAGATCGGCACTGTGGAAGATGTGGTCCAGGGGCCAGCGGAAGAAGGGCACTTTCGCGTGGAAGGTGTTGTAGAAGCCGCGCCCACGGCGAGGATCGAGGAGGCCACTGGTGCGGCGGAAAAGGTCGGAGGTGGTGGACCAGGCCACATCGTTGAGGTCACCCGCGACGATGACGGTGCCGGGGTCCTTCTCGATCTCGCGAGCCACGATGAGCAGTTCGGCATCGCGCTCGATGGCGGTGGCGTTCTCGCCAGGTGCCGGTGGGCGGGGATGCAGGCCATGGAAGGTGATCTGGTCGCCGGAAGGCAGATGTATCGAGGTGCGGATGCTGGGGACATCCTCTTCGATGAGGTAGCGGACCACGGTATCGTGCAAGGGATGGCGCGAGAAGCAGTGCATGCCATAGAGGTTGTCCAGGGGGATCTTGATGGCATGCGGGCGTGTGCTTTGAACGGAAGCAAGGGCTTGTTCCCACCACACATCGGACTCGAGGGTAAGGATGAGATCCGGGTCGTACTGTTCGATGAGCTTTAGCAGACGACGGGCATCGCGGTTGGTGCCAAGAACGTTAGCAACGAGCAGTGACACGCGGCGCTGTGGATCGCGTGGAGGACCCTTGCGCGCCATGACCGGGGCGAGGAAGGTGTAGGGGAAGACCTTCCGTGCCTGATAAGCGATGGCCAGGGCGGTGAAGGCGATGGCCCAGCCAGTTGCAGAACTGATAGCACCATCTGAAATGAAGAAGACGATGGCCAGCATTCCGAGGAGGATCGTCTGCCCGCGCGGAAGGTCGAACATGCGCACCCACCAGACCTTGTAGTTCCAGAGGGAGGCGGCGGTGACAAGGACAGTGAGCGCCGCGAGCACCCAGGCGGTGGTGAGCATGGGGTAAAGATGGTCGCCAGGTGATGTTCACGGATGGTCGTCGGCGACCATCGATCCGATCTTCCCTGGAGCCCTTGGTGAGGAGCACTCCAACGCCCCACCCGTTCGTCACATCCCTACTCCCCTTTCATCCCCTTGATCTTCTGGCCATTATATTCGTTCCGCAGCGCAAGACACTCTCCCCTTGCCATGCCGGACCGGATAGCGCAGATCGAGACCCCGATGGCGCGTGTGGTACGCACCGCCGACGCTCTGGTGGAGATCCACCTACGGCCCGAGGTACGCGTTGATGTGGCCGGATTGGAAGAGGCCCTCGATGCCCGCAAGACCTTGATGGAAGGGACCAAAGGCGCCATCCTCTTCGTGGCGCAAGGCGACCTGAACCGCGATGCGCGCGTGATGCACCACGACCTGTTCGCCGGTAAAGCGGCCGATATCACCGGGGTGGCCGTGCTGGTGAGCAGCAGGGTGCTTGGCTTGACCGTGAAGGCCTATTGTGAGTTGCATCCCACGGACTTCCCCACGTGCGTGGATGGTGATGAAAGGTCGATACGAGCCTGGTTGGTCGAGCTGAACTAGGTGGTCCGACCGTTCCTCGGCCATTTTCGTGCGGTACTGGTTCAGGGGATGGACCCGCGAGCTTGATGGATGATCTTGGAAGGACCATCATCCGATCCATCATGCGTACCACTGTGAAGCTTCTAATTGACCTAGCTATTCTCCTTGCATTACTCCTCCCCACGAAACTCGCCGCACAAGAATGCCAGACCGGTGAAGGATGCTCCTATCCCGGTGGCTTCGAAAGCTCGGCTTACCACATCGGCACCCAGTTCGGGTTCGAACTGGTCTCCTACCTGACCGGAACCCCCACGATGAGGCGATTCATGTTGGTGGAGGGTGAAACGTATGAATGGTCGACCCGGGTGGAGGACGGAGGTAGCGGCCAAGGCGATACGGAGCTCACCTTGTACAATAACCTGGGCTCCCAGATACTTTGCTACGCGAACGATGCGGACGGCCCGGGAGCGCAGCTGACTTACACGGCAACAGCCACCAACCAGGTCTTCCTGCGTATAACACAAGCGCCCTGCAGCACCTTGGTCGCCCCGGCAACGATCGTGTGGCGCTGTGCAACGTGTGCCGATCTCCTGGAGGTCCGGGTCACGGCCACGGGTCCATCCACGAACCCATGCGGAGAGGACGTCCGCCTATGTGACATGGGTGGACCGAACAATTATCCGAACCACGCAAGTGCGCAGATGGTGCTGCTGGCGGATGGGGATAGCCGGATCAACCTACGCGGCTGGTATGCCATCGAGGCTGATAACGACCAATTAGTGCTGTACGATGGCACGGGTACGGAAGGCACGATCCTCGCCCAATTGGACAATGTGGGATTCCTGGACCATACGGGGGAACCCGGGCAGACGATCACGGTGAGGTTCCATTCAGACCAATCCGTCACGATGGCCGGCTTCGACTTCACGGTGACCTATTCCGGGTCGTGTGATGGTGTCGGGATCGCAGAGCAAGAAGGAACGCGGTGGCAGGCCTACCCCAACCCTACCTCAGGAATGATCAGCCTGCGCAGCGACCGTTCAACCGGACCCATGACCGTGACCCTCATGGGTCTATTGGGGCAGGTGGAGCAGGTTACAAGCCATGCTGGCATTACCGGGAGCATTCAGCTGGCAGCTTCGCCGGGTTATCACATGGTCGAGATCATCGAGGGTCAACGCCGCGAGGTTCATCGCGTGCTGGTACACTAGCTATTTCCCCGAACCTGGAATGGTACAAGGCACCATATCCTTGGATCCGCTGCGGTGCGCCAACGAGCCGGTGCGCGTGCGCTTCCCATTGCCGCAGGCCGGGCTCCGGAAGATCATCCAACGCACACGCACGTACAGGTCCAGCGCATGCACATCGCGCTTGCTGATGAAAGGCAGGATGTGATCGGTCCCGACCACCAAGCCGTGCAGGCGAAGCATGAAGCCCACGGTGGGCTTGGCCAGATCGAACTCATGCAGGACGATGGGCACGGCCAGTTCGGCATAGCGGGTCTCCAGGCGCGGGGTGAGCGCGATGGCATTGGCGCGGCGCAGACGCATACTATTGCGCCCCGATAGTGGATGCACTGCGGCCAGACCGATGTAGGCGAAGTCGGCCAGGCGTTGGTCGTATTGCAATGAAATGCCTGTGGGCAGCCCCATCCGCAGGCCATTGGTGCGGGTCCAGTTCGTGGCACCAGCCAGCACGCTGTCGATGCCTTCGATCCCCCGAACACGCATGTCATCGTGGTCCGGGATGGAGAGCGAACCGGCGTTGATGGTGCCTGCCTCGGCCCGCGCGAAGCGGATCCCACCCAGATCGACCAGGGAAAGTCCGATGCGGTACCGGTAACGCTGGGGTGTACAACCCGCTCCGCCGCGATGCGGTCGGTAGTCGTTCACCTCGTCCATGGTGCGCTCGTAGGTGATGCCGAGGTCGGCACCCCAGCCGTTGCCTGCGTTCATGGCAGGCTGTGCGAAGCCGTAGCGTGCGGAGAGCTCGTGGATGTCGATACGAGCGGTGTCGTACACGGTGTAGTCCAGGTCGGTGATCTGGAAGGCGCCGGCGGCATGGCCCATAAGGTAGCGGGCGTTGATACCGGCGCTGAGCATACCGAAGCCTTCGGAACGCAGGATGTGCGCGTAGTTGATCCCCGCCTCGGTCCACGCGGCGCCGAGGGCACGGATGCCCTGGTCGTGGTAGCGGGTGCCGTGCTGGGGGGCGTAGTTGAGGCCCTCGTAGATGAAGCGGCCCAGTTCCGGGGAGATGCCGGAAGCGCTGACGTAGCTGCGCGAGCGGATGCCGAAGCCCACGCTGCTGCGCCCCAGGGCGATGGAAACGGCCGGACCGAGCACATTCGCGGCGACAGTGGCGTGGTGGGTGCGGGAAAGGTGAAGGGAGCGCATGACGAGGTCGCCGCCCGCGCCGCCGCTGTTGGACCGCAGCTCATCGATCAAGGGGCGCTCGCGTCCGGTCCAGGCCACGAGGCTGTTCCACACGAAGGCATCGGCACCAACGAGGCGGATGTCCATCCAGGGCCATTGGGCCGCGGACCGCGCCGGGTTGAGCACCGTGATATCGGTACCGCCGTAGTTGCTATGCAGCAGCCCGAAGCGTTCCTGGGCCAGGGCGCCGACCGCTGGGAGAAGCAGGCCGGCGATGAACAGTGGCGCACGCATGGCGGACTTTTACGGTGTTCTGGGGGCCAGGGTTGAGCAGGGGCCTGGGCGCAGCATGTCCATACGTCATCCCCGTCACAGCCTGCTGTTCAAAACTCGCCGAGTTACCAACAAGGCCGAAGGGCTTCGGCACCTGTTCTTTGTCACCGCGAACCGTTGACCCAACGCTTAGGAAATGGGTCGATGACCCGCCAAAGACCGCAAGACCATGGCCAAGATCATCTCCATCGTGAACCAGAAAGGTGGTGTGGGCAAGACCACCACCGCCATCAACCTGGCCGCCAGTTTGGGCGTGCTGGAGCGTCGCACCCTGCTGGTGGACGCCGACCCGCAGGCCAACGCCACCAGCGGTGTGGGCCTGGACCCGCGCACGGTGAAGGCGAGCATCTACGAGTGCATCATCAACAACGCGGCGGCGGCGGACGTGATCGTGGGCACGGACAACCCGAACATGGACATCATGCCGGGCCACATCGACCTGGTGGGTGCCGAGATCGAGATGATCGACATGGCCGAGCGCGAGCAGCAGCTGAAGAAGGTGCTGGACCAGGTGCGCGACCAGTACGACTTCATCATCATCGACTGCTCCCCTTCCCTCGGCCTGGTGACGGTGAACAGCCTGACCGCAAGCGACAGCGTGATCGTGCCCGTGCAGTGCGAGTACTTCGCATTGGAGGGCCTGGGCAAGTTGCTCAACACCATCAAGATCGTGCAGCAGCGCCTGAACCCCGAACTAGTGATCGAGGGCATGCTCCTCACCATGTACGACAGCCGACTGCGCCTGGCCAACCAGGTGGTGGAGGAAGTGAAGACCCACTTCCAGCAGCTGGTCTTCGATACCGTGATCCACCGCAACGTGGCCCTGGGCGAAGCACCGAGCCATGGACAGACCATCATCATGCACGATGCCACGAGCAAGGGCGCGGTGAACTACCTGAACTTGGCGCGTGAGATCCTGCAGAAGAACAGCCTCACCCGCATCCCCGATAGCGAGCGCACCATCGCCGTAGAAGCCGAGTCATGAGCATCAAGAAGAAAGGGCTGGGCCGCGGCCTGAGCGCCCTGTTGGATGATCCGGCAACGGACATCACCACCTCCGCCACCGTGGAATCGCCCGTGGCCGGAAGTCCATTGCCAACGCGCAGTTCAAGTCCCATCGGCATGGTGCCGGTGGCGCAGATCGAGGCGAACCCCTTCCAGCCGCGCACCCATTTCAGCGAGGAAGCCCTGCTGGAGCTGGCGCAGAGCATCAAGGAGCTCGGTGTCATCCAGCCGGTGACCCTGCGCAAGGTGGGTTACGATCGCTACCAGCTGATCAGCGGGGAGCGTCGTTTCCGGGCCTCGCAGCTGGCGGGTCTTACGGAAGTGCCGGCCTATGTGCGCGTGGCGAATGACGAGGCCATGCTGGAGATGGCGCTGGTGGAGAACATCCAGCGTGAAGAGCTCGACGCCATCGAGGTGGCCATCAGTTTCCAGCGCCTCGTGGACGAGGTGAAGCTGACCCAGGAGCAGCTGAGCGAGAAGGTGGGCAAGGACCGCACGACGGTGACCAACTACCTGCGCCTGCTGCGTCTGCCGCCGGAAGTGCAACTGGGCTTGCGCCAGCGCGCCATCGGCATGGGACACGCCCGGGCCCTGATCGCGATCGCCGACCCGGCCAAGCAGGTCGAATTGTATCAGCGCATCGTGGCCAGCCAGCTGAGCGTACGTCAGGTGGAAGAGCTGGCGCGTGCGGCGGCCATGAAAGGCCCCCGTACAGCGTCCACAGGCTCCATCCGTCCGAACAAGGACCTGAGCAAATTGCTGGCGCAGCACTTCGGCACGCGCGTGGTGGTGAAGCAGAACACCGAGGGCAAGGGCCGCATCGAGATCCCGTTCAAGAGCGAGGATGAGCTGCGGCGTATCCTCGCGCTGATCCGGGACTGATCTCTTTCGAACGCAGCGGGGATCTGATAACCGCAGAGTGCGCAGGCTTCCGGCCTGATGCTTGCCATCTTTGCGCCATGCGGTTGTTGGTCGTCGTTCCGTGTTGGTTGCTTGCGGGTGTGACCTGGGCACAGGTTGACCCTGTGATGCCCACGCCCGTGGTGGACAGCACGGCCATCGCCGCCCCTTTGATCGTGAACGGGGAGGCATCGGTGGATACCGCGAAGACCGCGGAACACACCGACACGCTGAGCTGGCAGGCCCGGCACTCCCCCCAGCGCGCCACCCTGTACAGTGCGGTCCTACCCGGCGCCGGACAGATCTACAACCGCAAGTATTGGAAAGCCCCGATCGTGTGGGGCGGCCTGGGTGCCTGCCTGTACTTCGTGCAGCGCAATGGGAAGGAATACCGGCGCTACAAGGATGCCTACCTCGCCGTGACGGACGGCGACCCGACCACCACCGACGAGTTCGACGGTCGGATCAGCGCGGCGCAATTGCTGGACGTTACGGACACCTACCGCAAGTGGCGGGACATGAGCTACATCGCGACGGGGCTGGTCTATATCCTGAACATCGTGGACGCCAGCGTTGACGCCAACTTCGTCCGCTTCGACGTGGGAAGGGACCTGAGCCTGGGCGTTGGTCCGTCGTTGGAGTTGACGGCGCAACAGGCACCCGGCTTACGGCTGAGCCTTGCCTTGCGGTGAGCTACCTTCGGGGAACCGAGTCCCATGCGCGGTCTGTTCCTCTACTTATTCCTCTCCCCCATTCTCGGCTTCGCTCAGGCCCATGTGCGGTTGTTCGATGAACCGACGCGGATGTGGACATCATCCTACGGAGGAACGGTGGATGCTTACTGTTCCGACACTTGGGAAACAACCTTCTGGTTAGCAGGTGACACGTTGATCAGCGACACGATGTATCAGAAGGTGGCCAGTCGGACGTACTACTATCAAGGGTACATCAACGCACCGATGAACGCCTGTACCACTTCCTTCTACTTTGATGACGTTTCCCGGTTCGTCAGGGAAGTTGATCACATGGTCTATGCTCGCCTCAGCAATTCATCCGAACGATTGATCTATGACTTCAACGCCGAGATCGGTGATACGATCCCCTTCCCGTGGAACTTGGACAACAGTTACACCTATGGAGTCGTTGACGAGATCGATTCGGTAGAGGTCAATGGCACCTATCGCAAACGCTTCAGAATACCCGAAGACCCGCAATTGGGCGGGGACGACCCATTCATCGTCGAAGGCATAGGCGGGTGCAATGGTCCATTCCAAGGATTGCATGGACAGATCGGCCTCTCCCATTTCGTCGCCTTGATCTGCGTTGCCGAACAAGACGAAGTGATCTATGGCGACCCGAATTGCAGTTTCATCACTTCAATCGCCGTGCAACGCGCTCGCCACGAGCTTCTAATCACACCGAACCCGTCCAATGGACACTTTCGATTATCCGGGCTCGCTCCTTCACAGCGATACATGGTGCTCGATGCGGCAGGCAGGGCGCTCGTAACGGGCAGTTCACCTGAACTCGACATGCGACCCTATCCGGATGGTCTGTATCTGCTGCGGGTGGTGGGAACAGAAGGGAACGTGGTGGATGCACAGCGGCTCTTGATCCAGCGCTGAGCACAACCTTGGCGGCTACCTTCGCCGCATGCCGAACCCCATGCGCATCGCCCTCTACGGATCAGGCCGGATGGGCAAGGCCATCGAGACCATCGCGGAACAACGTGGCCACAGCATCGGCTTGAAGGTGGACTCGCGGAACGCGGGCACGGCACCGCTGGGCTGTGATGTGGCCATCGAGTTCAGCAGACCCGAACATGCGCTGGACAACATGCGCCTCTGCCTGGCGAACCGCGTTCCCGTGGTGGTGGGCACCACCGGATGGTACGACAAGCTGGGCGAAGTGAAGGCCATGGTGAGCCAGTACCAAGGGGCGTTGCTCTGGGCCAGCAACTTCAGCATCGGCGTGAACCTCTTCTTCCGCGTGAACCGGATGCTCGCTGGCCTGATGGACAAGCAAGCGGACTATCATGTGCGGATCGACGAGACCCACCACATACACAAGCTGGATGCCCCGAGCGGAACGGCCATCACGCTGGCACGCGACATCGATCTGAAGACCGGACGGTATGCAGGGTATGAGCTCAAGGGGCAGGAGCAGGGACAGGAGCAGGGGCAGGAGCAG
>JAGQVR010000113.1 GCA_020437875.1 Flavobacteriales bacterium | reverse complement strand
TCTCCCCTCTTCCGATTCACGGAGCCAATGGACGGATTCGAACCCCCGACCTGCTGATTACAAATCAGCTGCTCTACCAGCTGAGCTACATTGGCCTGTACAACAGAAAAAGAACGCTTTCCACCCATTCCGGAGCACAAGGTCCCGAATTGGGCCTGCAAATGTAGTAAGAATACCCACTGCTCCAAACGAAAAGGCCACGACTTTCATCGTGGCCTTCCCGTCAGGCGCCGCTAAAAGAACGCCTGCCATATTGGACCTTGGATCACAGCACCTTACGCGGACTTTCCTTGGCGCGGGTCACCTGGTTGCGCAGCGCTTCCACGGTGGTGATGGCAGCCTCCTCGAAGCTCTTGCCCTGCCGTTTGGCGAAAAGGTCGTTGCCGGGGACGGCCAGGCGGATCTCCACCACCTTGTTCTCCCGATTCTCCCCATCGTGCTCCAGGCGCAGGAACACCTCGCCGGAAAGGATGCTATCGTGGAACTGGTTCAGCTTCGAGAGCTTCTCCTTGATGAAGCTGACCAGTTTGACATCGGCGTCGAAATGGATGGAATGCACGTTCACGTTCATGGTACAGGTTCCGTTCGTTGTTGGTGTGATCGCCCCTTACTTGCCCCCGCGTGGGTGGGCCTGGGCGTGGACTTTGCGGAGTTTCTCCACCGTATTGTGGGTGTATACCTGCGTGGCCGCCAGGTTGGCATGGCCCAACAACTCCTTCACCGCGTTCAGGTCGGCGCCATGCTCGAGCATGTGGGTGGCGAAGGTGTGTCTCAACACGTGCGGACTGCGTTTGCGCTGAGTGGTGACCCCACTAAGGTAACGACTTACAAGACGTTGTACGGAGCGTCGTGCCAACGGTTCGCCCTGCGCGTCCACGAGCAAGGGGGCAGATACCGTGCCCCCCGCACCAATGGCCGTACGCCCCGCCAGATAGGCCTTCAATCCGTCGATCAGGCCTTGTCCGATGGGGATGATGCGCTCCTTCTGCCGCTTGCCCATCACCCTTAGGCTGCCTCGCTTCAGGTCGATGTCCCCGATGGTCAGGCCCAGCAGTTCAGCGAGTCGCATCCCGGTCTGGTAAAGCAGGTCGATCACCAGGCGTTCCGTGGCACCTTGGTGGCCGGAGGGCCATTCCATCTCGTTCAGCAGGCGCTCCATGCCCGTTTCCTCAACGAACTCAGGCAGTCGCTTCGGGGTCTTGGGTGGATCAAGGAGCGCCGTGGGGTCATGCCCTGCCTCCCCCACCAACCGGGCGAATCGGAAGAAACCCCGGAGGGAACTCAATTTCCTGTTCACGCTTCGCGCCCCCGTACCTTCCTCCATCAATTGCATCATCCACCGGCGAACGGACTTATCGGTGGCCTGTTGGAGCTTATCCACACCGAAGTCGGCCAGGAAGGCTTGGAACTGCTCCAGGTCACAGCGATAGGCGGCCACGGTGTGCGAACTATAGCGCTTCTCGTAGGTCAGGTGGTCAACGAACCGGTCCAGCAGCATCCCGGCTAAGGAACGCGGGAAGGCCATCGCCTCGTACGCATCGCACCCGGGAGTTGTACGCGGAGACCCTGTTAATTCAACTGGCCGGCAACGGTCGGGTGGAACGCACCGGCGCTGGAAATGAGAAAAGCCCCATCGTTGGGGCTTTTCGAGAGTTCACTACGGAGGGTCCGACCTTACTCCTCGTTCTTCTGCAAGGTCAACTTGTAGGCCGCACGGATGATCTCCTTGCGACGGGCCACCGAAGGCTTCGTAAAGCTCTGGCGCTTACGCAGTTGGCGCATCGTTTGGGTGCGCTCGAACTTCTTCTTGAACTTCTTGAGCGCCTTGTCGATGCTCTCGCCTTCCTTGACCGGGATGATCAGCATGGTCGTGTGTCCTTTTCGCTTAGGGGGTGCAAATATAGGTGGGATATCGATCCGTGCAAACCGATCAACCCTTCAATACATTCCTGCTGATCACCAACTTCTGGATCTCGCTCGTACCCTCGCCAATGGTGCAGAGCTTGCTATCGCGATAGAACTTCTCCACCGGGAAGTCCTTGGTGTAGCCGTAGCCACCGAAGATCTGCACGGCCTCGTTGCTGGCCCACACACAGACCTCACTGGCATAGTACTTGGCCATGGCACCGGCGGTGGTCACCTGCTTGTTCTGGCCGGTGTTCTTGTAGTGGCTGGCCTGTTGGATCAGGAGCTCGGCGGCCTCGATGCGGGTGGCCATGTCCGCAAGCTTGAACGCGATGGCCTGGAAGTTGGCGATCGGCTGCCCGAATTGTTCACGCTCCTTGGCGTACTTCACGCTGGCGTCGAAAGCCCCTTTGGCGATCCCCAAGCTCAGAGCCGCGATGCTGATGCGGCCGCCATCAAGGATCTTCATGGCTTGCTGGAAGCCTTCACCCTCCTTCCCGAGGATGTTCTCCTCCGGTACGCGACAATCCTCGAAGATCACCTCGGCGGTCTCACTGGCCCGCATGCCCAGCTTGTTCTCCTTCTTTCCGGCCTTCATCCCCGGTGTTCCACGTTCGATCACGAAGGCCGTCATTCCCTTGCTGTCCAGCAGTTCGCCGGTCCGTACGATCGCGACCACCACATCACTGCTCTTGCCGTGGGTGATCCAGCACTTGGTCCCGTTCAGCACCCATTCCTTCCCTTCCTTGCGGGCCGTGCACTTCATGCGCATGGCGTCGCTGCCGGTGTTCGGTTCTGTCAGGGCCCAGGCTCCGAGCCATTCACCCGTGGCCAGTTTCGTCAGCCACTTCTTCTTCTGTGCATCGTTGGCGAAGTAGTTGATATGGCCGGTGCAGAGGCTGTTGTGAGCGGCCACGCTGAGGCCGATACTGCCGCAGATCCGGGCCACCTCCACGATCGTCTCCACGTATTCATGGTAACCGAGTCCGGAGCCGCCATATTCCTCCGGAACGAAGACGCCGAGCATGCCCGCCGGGCCGAAGTGCTGTGTGAAGAGTTCTTTGGGGAAGTGCTGGCTCTCGTCCCATTCCATCACATTGGGACGCACCTCTCGTTCGCAAAGGTCCCGCACACTCTGTGCGATCATTGTCTGGTTCTCGGTCCGGGTGAATTCCATGGTGCTTCGCCAACAGGCGGATCGTTCAATAGGTGACAAGGCGGACGACCTCGGCCCCGTATGGCTTCAGTCGGTCCATGCCGTTGAGGAAGGAAAGTTCGATGAGGAAGCTGAAAGCCGTGACGATCCCCCCCTGCTTACTGACCAGTTCGGCCGCAGCGGCCGCAGTGCCTCCGGTGGCCAGCAGGTCATCGTGGACCATCACGCGCATGCCGGGTCGTACACTGTCCACGTGCATCTCCACCTCAGCGCTACCGTACTCCAGGTCGTAGCTGTAACTCACGGTCTTCCAGGGGAGTTTGCCCTTCTTTCTTACCGTGACGAAAGGGACGTCGAGCGCCAGGGCCAATGGCATTCCGAAGAGGAAACCACGGCTCTCGATCCCCGCGATCGCATCGACACGTCGGCCTGTGAGTGCTATCCGGAAACCATCCACGGCAGCACGGCCCAGTGCAGGTTCCTCGAGCACCGGGGTGATGTCACGGAACAGGATACCCGGCTTCGGAAAGTCCGGCACGGCACGGATGGCCGCTTTCAGCCTGTTCTCAAGGTCGGTCACTCCAAGGAGAGGTAAGGCGCAAGTTTACGGAAGACCTCCGCATCGATGGCCGCGCATCCCTGGAGATCGACCAGTTGTTCGAAGGGTCCGTGCCGGTCACGGTAGGCGATCACTGGCTTGGCGATCTTCCAGCGGACATAGGGATGTGCCGCCAGTTGCTCCACCGTGCAGGTATTGATCGGAATGCGGATAACAGCGAGCGTATCCAGGATCAGAAGCTGCTTCAACTTCAAGACCGCGTCAGGCTTGTCCCTGAGCACATACACTTCCCCAAGTTGGTCAAGGGATACGAATCCCCCCAGCAGATCGCGGTACTTCACGATCCCTCGTGCGAACGCCGGTCCGACGCCGGGTAATGCGATCAATGCCGCCGTATCAGCGGTGTTCACCTCGACCGATCGTGGCATCTGCGAGGCGTAGTGCGCTGGCTCCCGGATCATTGGACCCTCTCGATCAGATCCATCCTTGACCTCATTCCTCCGCTCGTCCCTACCGGTCGGAGGCCGTTCATACCTCCTGTGTCCTTTTCCCGGCAACGAGTCCGGCAACTGTATGTATGGCTCAAGCAGGGCGAATTGCTCCGGCTTGATGGAGTACATCCGTCCAAGGTCACGCTTGGTCCGGAAGTGGCCGCCCTTGCTTTGGTAACGCTCGATCCCATCGACCTGCTTGTCCGTGAGCCCGAGTGCCCGCCATCCCTCTCGATCGATCGCATTGGGATCGAAGGGAAAGAGGTTCAGCGGAACACTATCTCCCTGAATTCCTGATCGTGATGCGATCCAGGCTTCGATCCGCTCGCGCTGGACCGAGAGGTCGTATTCCTTGGGCGGGCGCAGCCATTGTTCATAGATCACCCATCCCACCGATCCGGTCAATAGCATCATGAGCGCAAGCACCCCGCGACGCTCCCCACGATGGAGGTCGAACAAGTCCTTGATACGTTCCCGGCGTTCAGCCCATTGACGACGCTTGTACTCCATGGATCACAGTATGATGGTGACCTGGGAGCAGAAGGTCGGTGTGGACGCAGGAATAGGTACGGGATAGGCGATGCATGATAAGATGGCCGCTTTGGCGACTTTGGGTCACCAACGAACGGTCCCACAAGTATAACGCCCTTCCATTTGGGATCAGGACGTTCGCTGCGCGTCATCCCAGAGTGACCATCTGCGCTCGAAGCACCTCCAGGCCCGCCTCGAATCCTCGTGGCGAATAACCCAGGTCCGTCCGCGCCTTGTCAAGTATGAAGCCGGTTCGAGGAGGTCGCTTGGCCGGTTGCCCCAAGGAATCGCTCTTCACGGCGGAAACCACCGACGTGTCCAAATGAAAGTAGGCACCCACCCGTTCCACCAGCTCCAGGATGCTCATGCCATCCGGGCCGCTGAGATGATAGATACCCGTGGCGCCCTGCTTGGCGATCCGGATACAACCATCGGCAAGGTCCTCTGCCAGTGTGGGCATGCGCCACTGATCATCGACCACCTTGATGGGCTGGCCCTTTTCCAAGGCACCTTTGGCCCATAGGACGACGTTGCTCCTGCTGAGGCCTTCCGCGATACCGTAAACGATGATGGTCCTGGCGATCGCCCACCGCGATAACCGGCTGTCGATCACGATCCGTTCCGCGTCAAGCTTGCTTTGGCCATAAACGCTCAACGGAGCGGGCTCGTCATCCTCCCGGTAAGGACCGTTCTCACCGTCGAAGATGAAGTCGGTGCTGAGGTGGATGAAGTGGGATCCATGGCGTTCGGCGGCCCGCACCAGGTATTCCGTAGCGGTGACGTTCTGGAGCCTGCACGCAACAGGATCCAGCTCACACGCATCCACGTTGGTCATCGCCGCAGTATGGATCACCACTTCGGGCTTGAACGCATCGAACACCGCGTCCACCTCACCCGCTTGGGTGATGTCCATGGCGCGATAATGTGATCCAAGTGGATCCGGGCTTCGGTCCTCTCCCCGGCTGGTCGCCAGCATATCGACGGCACTGGCATCCCGGAGAGCAGTGACAAGCTTCTGCCCCAACAAACCGTTGGAACCCGTGATCAGGATCCGCATCGTGGGCTAAGCTAACGGCTGTCCGCGGAAGGAAGGCTCACAGCTCCCAAACGGTGCTCCGCTTACGGAAGGGTCGCTTGATGTGCTCCTTGTGAGCCAGTACGAAGGCCATGACCAGATAGACCACCATATGAAGTCCGGCCGTGATGAAGCTGAGATAGATGAAGGATAGGCGCACCTGCTCAAGCTTGATGTTGAGCTTGTGGGCCCACCACTCGCAGACACCGAAGGCCTGGCGCTCGAAATAGGTCTTGATGCGATCGATCATATCGGTGGATCAACAGGAGCCTATCACACTGACGCGTGTGCCAAGCAGATGGTTGCCGATGGCGCAATTTAGACAACGCCGCTTGGAACAATACCGATCCTTCAGCTCCAACAAGGCCTGCCCACAGGTCGCATTGCCAGCCTTCACGCCGAGGGATGCCCAGCTTGCAAGCACCGAATTGCCCTCGGCTGGAAGTGACCCCAGGAGTTCCATGGCCCGGTCGACCGGCCTGCGCTCGCCGTGGAACCGGCCCATGGTGTACAGGACCGGAACGATGGCATTGATGATGATGTGATCGACCCCGCTCCGGCCGAGACGTTTGCGGATGGGTTCCGCGGGGCGGTCGAACGTGAAATGATCCATCCAATAGTCGCTCACGATCACATCCAACAAGGTCCGCAGGTCCCCTATCGACGCACCGGTCAGAAGGTCCAGGAGATCCCCACGAATACGCACAAGGACCTGGGCCAGTTGGGCGATGCGGATCGTAGGGAAGTTGACCGGCCGCATCCGACCGAACTTCCACGATGCCATAGGTGCCGGCCGCAGGCCATGCAGACCGGCCAGGAGCCGGTGTTCCTGTTGCAGCGATCGCGGGTATTCATCCACGAAGTCCACCTGCAGCAGGCCGGCCTGACCGAAGAGCAAGGCCTCCATGCGAAAGACGTCATCTGCAACTCGACGGGCCACCTGGATGGGAACGGAGTTGGCCAGCATGCCGAATGGATCTGCGTTCACCTTGAGACCGAAGGCACGGGCCAGTTGAATGAAGAGCAGCGTCGCGATATCCCCACCGTTTGATCGGAGCATACCGAGCAGCCCATCCGACCTTCTTTCGAGGCGTTCAATGGCCAACCTTTCCAGCCATGGCGACCAGCGATCGGGAGCGATCCGGCCAAGATCATGAGAGCATGGAACGAAACCTCGGGCATTCATCGAGCGTTGGTGGGAACCGACCATGGCCGTATCGATCCGCGTGTGTAGCTCGAGGGTCGGTAGCACCCTCCCACTGCGTGTTCTGACCTCTGAATCATGTTCATGGACCACGTGCAGGATCACGTTCTCATAGGCCGGGTCGGTCTGATGCCCATGCGCATCCCATTCGCTGCTGCATGCATGCACCTCCACGTTGCCGGCCCATAGCTGTCCTTGGATGCGGATACGGGCATCCACCAGATCCGGACCACTGTTCCGCTGGATACGGCCGGGGTCGAGCACCTCGATAGCGCCTCCGTCAGTGGTGCGCAAGCCGTGCACATTGAACAGGCCTGCTGCCCAGATGAACTGCAGAAGATCCTCGCCATATGGGAACGCGGGGTCGAGGACCGTGTTCAGATCACATGGACCACCTCTGATCGGTGAACGAACCCATCGACCGAATGCAGCCATCCTCCCTGTACACAGCATCATCGCCCGCAACCGACGGGTAAACCGTCGATCTGCGGTCAATAAGATAGTACCATCAGCCGGCTCCAATGATCACACCAGAACTCCGGACATGGCCCGGGCCATCTGGGACTGCAGCGCTTGCGCGGCCGCGCGTGCGGCCGGTATGGCATCCTGGCCACTTCCAGCGTACAGGATACCGCGACTGCTGTTGATCAGAAGCCCACCATTGGCTGTGAGGCCGGATCGCATCACGGACTCCAGATCGCCGCCCTGCGCACCCACACCGGGTACGAGCAGGAAATGGTCAGGCACCAAGGCGCGGACCTCGGCAAGCACTTGTGGGCGCGTGGCCCCCACCACGAACATCAAGGCTCCCGGGTCGCCCCAGCTCGCGGTCCTTCGGATCACGGTCTCGTAGAGCGGACGTCCGTCCTCGGTCGGGATGAACTGCACGTCCTCTGCTCCGGTATTGCTTGTCACCCCAAGCACGATCGCCCATTTCCCGGAACGACCCAGGAATGGCGAGATGCTGTCACGTCCCATATACGGGCTCAAGGTGATGGCGTCCACATCCAGGCGATCGAAGAAGGCTTCGGCGTATTTCCGGGCGGTATTGCCGATGTCGCCACGCTTGGCGTCGGCGATGATGAAGTGGTCCCCCTTGCTACGGATCAGGCTGATCGTGGCTTCCAGGTCGAGCCAGCCCTGGTCGCCCAAAGCCTCGTAGAAGGCAAGGTTCAACTTGTAAGCGACGGCGAATGGATGGGTCACCTCCACGATGGCCTCGTTAAAGGCCCTGACCGGATGACTTTCCGCCCGGAAATGCTCGGGCACCAGATGTTCCTCCGTGTCCAATCCCACGCACAGCAGGCTCCGCTTCCGTCGGATGAGGGCAACGAGTTCAGCACGTGTCACGGGTACGAAGGTCCGAAGAGTTCAGCACAGGTCCACAGGCTTCCTGGGAATTCAACGTTCACGACCGGTATTGGTCAAAGACCGGCCTCGGCCTTCAACTTCTCGGTACGTTCCGCGAGCTGCAGTGCTTCGATCACCTCCTGGAGGTCGCCGTTCATCACCTGCGGCAGGTTGTGCACGGTGAACTCGATGCGGTGGTCGGTGACCCGGCTCTGTGGGTAGTTATAGGTGCGGATCTTGGCGCTACGATCGCCACTGCTCACCTGGCTCTTCCGTTGAGCCGCGACCGCCGCCTCCTGTTCACGCACCTTGTCCTCGTACAACTTGGTGCGCAACATCTGCATGGCCTTCATGCGGTTCCCGAGCTGACTGCGCTCCGTCTGGCACATCACCACGAGTCCGGTGGGCAGGTGGGTGAGGCGCACCTTGGTCTCCACCTTGTTCACGTTCTGGCCACCCGCTCCCCCGCTTCGGGCGGTCTCCATCTTCACATCGCTCTCCTTCAATTCCACATCGGTCTCCTCCGCCTCGGGGAGCACGTTCACGGTGGCCGCACTGGTATGGATCCGTCCACTGGCCTCCGTGGCCGGTACGCGTTGAACCCGGTGCACGCCGGCCTCGAACTTGAGCACGCCGTAGGCTCCATCACCGATCACATTGAACACGACCTCCTTGTAACCGCCCACGGTACCCTCGCTCACATCGGCTACCTCCACCTTCCAGCCACGTCC
>JAGQVR010000112.1 GCA_020437875.1 Flavobacteriales bacterium | reverse complement strand
CTTGTGGATGACGGTCTTCTTCATCGCGATGGCCTTCCTGGAGAGCGCGGTGGTGGTCTACCTGCGCGCCTTGTACTACCCCGATGGTTTCGAAGTGGAACTGGTCCGAATGGACCCCTTGCTGGTGCGGACCGAGGTCTTCCGGGAGTTGGCTACCATGATCATGTTACTCGCCCCAGCCGCGCTGGTCACGCGTTCGGCCCTGGAGCGTTTCGCATGGTTCTGCTTCGGATTCGGGGTCTGGGACATCTTCTACTACGTGTGGTTGAAGGTCCTGCTCGACTGGCCAGCGAGCCTGGCCACGCCCGATCTGCTCTTCCTGATACCGGTGCCCTGGGTGGGTCCGGTGTGGGCGCCCTGTCTCATCTCGATCGGCCTGATCGTCCTGGCCATTCTCCTGCTTCGCCGTTCTGCGCTCGGATCACGGGGCTCGCTGGGTGGCCTGACCTGGCTGGCCCTGGTCGGGGGGGCGGGCCTGATGGTCGCCTCCTTCTTAGTCGTACCGCTGACCGGCTCCGTTGACCTGACCGATATGATGAACGGGGAGGGTGGCATTCCCGAGGAAGGGCCTTTAGCTGCGGAATACCCCTGGCCCTGGTTCCTGGCAGGCATGGTGGCCTGTTCGTTCGGGCTCTGGCGTATTTGGCGACCGATGACCCGAACTCAGTAGGATCCCTATCGGAACTTGTTGTTGTGCATGCCGTAGAAACCTGCTGGACGCAACCAACCTGGACCAAAGCGTCTATCGATATGGAAACCAGACCGAAAATGGTTGCAGAAGCTCGCTTGTTCGTCCGGCTGGGGTTGCTCTCCTTCCTCGGCTTCGTGTTCTATTACGCCCACCTGTTCTTCGGGTTGCTGGACAATGTCCTGTTGTTCAAGACGCTGGCCATCACCTTCCTGCTCGCGACGGTTCCATTGCCGATCATCGCGATCAACAACAGGAAGTTGTTCCCGGAGCTGAACTCGAGCGGTAAGACCGTGCTGGCCGTGGCATCCGCGCTGTTGCTGCTCCACCACTTCCTGATGACCTTCATCTTCGTCCTCTTCCTGAAAGGGGACCGGATGTTCTGAGGATATGGATCCGATACTGATCGAAGAATGACCTTGACACCGTGGCCGAGTTCATTGTAATGAAACCCGGAATGTCGTTGGACCGTAAGAACGCATGTGCCATGGAAGCATGGCGGAACGAACACCTGATCATGATGACATCAGCCTAGTGGCGTCAAAAGTCGTCCGCAGCGCCCGTAAGCCCTGCGATCAGGAACACAAGAAGCCCGCCCCGTAAGGCGGGCTTCGCTTTTCAAGCCAGCGTTGACGTCCGATAGAGGCGTTCAGGGTGCGGCCACCATCACCTTCTGGACCTTGGAGCGGGTGGAGACGAGGTAAGCACCCGTGGCCGGTACGGACACCGTTACCCGATCGGTGAGGATGTCCTTCTGGAAGATGGTGCGGCCCACGAGGTCATGCACGGAAACGGACCCCAAACGCCCGCCGTCCGTCGCACGCAATTCCATGGCGCCAGCTCGCGTGGCGATCACAACTGGCGCAGACACCTCCTTGTCCGCGGTGATCGCGTTCGGCGTATCGGAACAGCCGGGTACGACATCGAACGCCAATGGTTCAGCCGGTATCCCTTGCGGGAAGGGCTGTTGGATCGAACTCGTCCATCCTTCGGCATTCACGCCGATCACCAATTGGCCACCCATGGGTTCCTGCAACGGTGTGAGCGTGAACGTGTGCGGACCGGGTGCCAGACAGGCTTCTGCGAGCGCCATCTGGTCCTCATTGGTGAGCGTGAAGGTCCCGCTGGCCACCTCCTCCGTTCCGTCGGCGATGGACCAGGCGAAATCACCAAGAACGATGGCACCTCCGTAGTTGGCGAGGTAAGGCTCAACCGTGACACATTCAGCGGCCGGACAGAGATCCAAGGTCACCGCCCAGGTACAGGCGAGCTCACTGAAGAAGCCGGTCCATAGCTGCAGAGCACCAGAGAAGGTGCCATCGGGGATGATCGTCCCAGGCGGGATCTGGAGCGTATGCCAGCTTTCGTTGCCGATCGCGAAGAAGTCCACGACCTCCTGGGCCAGGGTGTCCCCGTCGGCATCCAGGAGGATGAAGCCCGGATAATCGAAGCCGATGCCGGAATTAAAGACATGGACCGACAGCGTTGTGTCCGAGAAGGTGGACCACTGGATGGACGCGATCGTGAGGTTCTCGCAATCAGGCCCACCCGTCCCGACCACCGTGAAGGCATGCTGGAACTCGGGTGCTGAATCAAGGATGAAAGCACCATCGACCAGGATGCTGTACGGGCCAGCGGGCAGGTTCCCGATCATCACCTCTTCCGTGTGGGGTACCAGCACATCCAAGCCTGGTCCACTCGTTGCCGTCAGGGTGATGTGCACGGTGCTGCCCATGAGCATCCAACTCGAAGCGGTGATGGCCGAACCGGTGCTCGAAAGGTCTCCGGACAGGGAGATCGTGATGGCATCGGACGTTGTTGGTGCGGCTGGATCCACGGAGATGCTGCCGATGTAGAAATACGTCTGCGCCGTTCCTGTGATGGACAGTTGGGCGAACACCAGTGGAAGGAGGTGGGAGAGGAGTGTTCTGCGCATAGGTAGGTGCTTCGTAGGCAATGACGCTCGAGCGGTCCGATCCGCTGCCTGGATCAGCTCTTCATGTTGTCGAATTGCAGAGGAAGCTCGAAGTCCTTCTCCCGGCAAAGGGCCATCACCGCCTGCAGATCGTCGATCTTCTTGCCGTTCACCCGGATGAAATCGTCCATGATCTGGGGCTGCACCTTCAGGCCGCTGTCCTTGATGGCCTTGACGATCTTCTTGGCCGTCTCGCGCTCGATCCCCTGCTTCACCTTGATGATCCGGTAGAGGCTCTTACCGCTGGGAACGGGTTCCGCCTCCAGGTCGTAGCTGCGCACATCCACCTTCTGCTTGCCGCTCCGCTCCAATAGGATGTCCAGGATGGCATCGAGCTTCAGGTGGTCCTCCGTGCTCAACTTGATGGTGAGGGCCTTCTTATCCAGCTCCACCGAGCTATTGGTACCGCGCAGGTCGTAGCGGGTGTCGATCTCGCGCTTCACCACATTGATGGCGTTGTCGAGCATCTGGAGGTCCACTTTGGAGAGGATGTCTACGGAGGGCATGGCAATGGCTGGTTCTGCCAGCGAAGGTAGAAGCCCCCGGAGAAGCCATGGACCACACCGCTGGCCTATCTTCGACGGACAGTAGCACGACCCATGGCAACGACCACCCTGAAGTACAACGAGACCACCAACTACATCGCCGGCAAGCCCGAAGCGAACGGCCAGCAACGCATGGACGTGCGCTCACCGCTCGATGGGACACTGATCAGCACCGTGGTCCTCAGTACGGCCAATGACCTGGACAAGGCCGTGAAGGCCGCGGAGGCCGCATTCCCCGCGTGGAGCGGCACGCCGATCAAGGAGCGGGCGCAGATCTTCTACCGTTACCGAGAACTGCTGTTGAAGAACCGGGAGGAACTGGCGCTTCTGGTGCACACCGAGAACGGCAAGACCATGGAAGAATCCTACGCCGAGGTGGACAAGAGCGTGGAGCTGACCGAATTCGCGTGCAGCTTGCCGCAGCTTGTGCAGGGCGAGCTGCTGGAGGTGAGCAAGGGGGTGGAGTGCCGCATCGAGCGGAAGCCTTTGGGCGTGGTGGCCAGCATCGCGCCGTTCAACTTCCCCAACATGGTGCCCCATTGGACCATTCCGAACGCGCTGATGCTCGGCAACACCATGGTCTTCAAACCGAGCGAGATCGTGCCGATCAGCAGCACCCGGATCGCCGAACTGTTGAAGGAGGCCGGACTACCCGATGGCGTCTTCAACGTGGTGAACGGCGATCGTGCGATCGTCGAGGCCATCTGCGATCACCCCGGCATCAAGGCGGTGAGCTTCGTGGGAAGCACCAAGGTGGCCAAGATCGTGTACGTGCGCGCCACGGGCACCCTGAAGCGCGCGGTGTGCCTGGGCGGCGCGAAGAACCACCTGATCGTCTTGCCCGATGCCCATCTGGAGATGACGGCCAGCAATGTGGTGGCGAGCATGAGCGGCTGCGCGGGTCAGCGCTGCATGGCGGCTGCGCAGATGGTCGGTGTGGGTGGCGTTGAGCCCATCATCCAGCAGATGATCGTGGAGGCGAAGAAGCTCATCCCCGGTAAGAACCTGGGACCAGTCATCAGCAAGGTGGCCTACGAGCGCATCACGGGATACATCGTGGAAGCGGAGATGGCCGGGGCGAAAGTGCTCCTTGATGGCCGCAACCCGAAGGTGGAAGGCGGCGCGAAGGATGGTTACTACCTGGGCCCCACGATCATCGACCATGTGACCACCGATATGCGCATCGCGCAGGAGGAGGTCTTCGGTCCGGTGATCAGCATCGTACGCGCGAAGGATCTGGACGCGGCGATCGCCATCGAGAACGCGAACCCTTACGGCAATGCGGCGGCGGTCTTCACGCAGAGCGGTGGATTGGCGCGGCAGGTCATGGAACGCGCGTCGGCTGGCATGATCGGCGTGAACATCGGCGTACCCGTGCCCCGCGAGCCCTTCAGCTTCGGTGGTTGGAACGACAGCAAGTTCGGCACCTGTGACATCACCGGGAAGAGCAGCATCGAGTTCTGGACCCAGATGAAGAAGACCACGACGAAGTGGAACCCGGAAGGGAAGACGAACTGGATGTCCTGAATGGAACGCTGATGACGCAGATGGAACAGGAGAACGCTATTCTGATCTCCTTCTGCTCGTTTCATCTACGCGCATCCGCTTGATGAGCGCCATCTGCGTCCTATTTTGAACCTTACCTATGAGCACATTGACATCGACCAACCCTGCCGAGATCCTCAAGGACAACCTCGAGCACACCATCTTCTCGTGGAGCAAGCAGTCCGGGCTCAACCCCCTGAACATCGCCTCTGCCAAGGGCATCTACCTCCACACCCGCGATGGTCGGAAGATCATCGACTTCAGCTCGCAGCTGATGAACGTGAACATCGGGCACGGGCATCCGAAGGTGGCGGAGGCTGTAGCGAAGCAGATGGCCGAGGTGAGCTACGTGCATCCGGGCATGATCACCGAGGCGCGCGGCCTGCTGGGCAAGAAGCTGGCGGAGATCACGCCGGGCTCGCTGAACCGCACCTTCTTCACCAACGGCGGAACGGAGGCGGTGGAGCACGCGATGAAACTGGCGCGCCTGTACACCGGTCGACACAAGATCATCACGCTCTACCAGAGCTACCACGGTGCCACGTATGGCGCGCTCAGTGCCGGTGGTGATCCGCGGGGTCTGCCGCACGACAGCCAGGGTGTGCCGAACATCATCCACGTGGAGAACCCGTACTTCTACCGCTGCCCGTGGAACAGCAAAACGCCGGAGGAATGCACGGAGAACGCGCTGGCGCACTTGGAGCGCGTAGTGAAGTACGAGGGACCGCAGCATATCGCCGCGATCATGATGGAGGGGGAGAGCGGAAGCAGCGGCTGCATCAAGTATCCACCGGGCTATTGGAAGGGCGTGAAGGCCATCGCCGATCAGTATGGCATCCTCACGATCTGCGACGAGGTGATGAGCGGCTTCGGGCGCACGGGCAAATGGTTCGGGATCGACCATCACGGCGTGGTACCCGACATCCTGTGCATGGCAAAGGGGCTCACCGCCGGTTACATCCCCTTGGGAGGCATCATCGTGCGCGAGGAGATCATCAAGCACTTCGACGACAAGCCGCTGCCCATCGGCCTTACGTACAGCGCGCACGCCGTGGCTTGCGCCGCCGCCAACGCTGTGCTGGCGATCTACGAAGAGGAGGACTTGATCAACAACACTGCCAAGATGGGTGCTTACGTGGAGAAGCGTGTGGCCGAGCTGGCGCAGAAGCACCCGAGCATCGGCGACTTCCGCAATACGGGCCTGCTGGGTTGCATCGAGCTGGTGAAGAACCGCGAGACCAAGGAGCCCACTGCACCCTGGAACGCGAAGCCCGAAGAGATGGGTGTGATGAACAAGGTGGCGGCCAAGATCAATGAGCTGGGCATGTTCACCTTCGTGCGCTGGAATTGGATCTTCGTGGCACCGCCGCTGTGCATCGATGCGGCTGGTGTGGACGAGGGGATGGAGATCATCAGCAAGGCGATCAGCATTGCAGATGAGGCGTGTGTGTGATGCAGTTCGACCTGGCCGATATCGTTGGATGGTATCCAGTTATTGAGTTCAAGGTTGGCGAGCAGGAATTTGACTTCCGAAATTTCACTGTAACTGAGATCAGGGAAGGTGCGACGCTAGAAGTCTCACTTTCATCAGAGACTCATACGCTGTTGATCCAATTCATAGGAGCCAAGATCATCGAGGACAATGGAACTACAGCGGAAGCGGCGAAAGGCAGATGGCTTCTGGACATCTCGAGACCTGATGCTTTCGATCTTGATTCGGGACTCGATGTTCTTACCTTCTCGTTGGACTTTGCGGAAATTGAAGGGTGGGTCATATCCTGCAAGGAGGCGATCGCCGAGCTTCATCTTCGGGATCGCGGATGAGAAGTGCAATTGATCATGTCAAACACCAACCATGTCGCAGGAGAAGATCCCAGCGTTGAAGGACGGCGACCGTTGCGAGGTCATCGCCGGAACGCACATGGGCAAGTCAGGCATCGCGCGCGACCTGAACATCAGCAAGACCGGTCATCTGACGATCACTATCGTCCAGAAGGATGGCGAGCGTTTCAAGACACTGGGCAGGAACGTGGTAAGGTCGAGATAGCCTCTACGGAACAACGACGATCCGTCGGGACCAATGACCGCGATCGCTCGGAATGACCACGAGGTAATGGCCTGTCGCAAGTCCGGTGGTGCTCAATTCGATCCGTCCTGCACCATGGCCGGTGGTCACGATGCGACCGGTGGCATCGAACAACAGCACGTGCAGTTCAACTCCATTCGGATCCTTCAAGGAAATTCCTGATGCCTGTTGCGTGAATTGAATGGCGTTCGTCACCGGCTCGATCCCGGTCGTGCCATCCACCGTGATCGCACAGAGTTGCGTGGTGCTGCCACCTCCACCCGGGTTGTACGCCGTGAGCGAGACATCATAGCAGCCCGGAAGTGCGTACGTGACACCCGCAGGGTTCTGCGCCGTGGAATTGGCCGGTGTGCCGCCGGGGAAGGACCAGGACCAAGCTGTTGGGTCGTTGGTCGACTGGTCGATGAAGGTGCTGGCTCCCCCGGGTTGGAGGTTCGCGTTGAATACCTGGAATTGCGCATTCGGTGGCGGAGGGCAGAGTAGTGAAGCGCCGTCACTTAACTGCCAGGTCATTCCGAGGGGGCTGCTCTCCTGGCTGTAATTGTCGATGTAGAGCAGGTATTGCTCCCCGGCCTGCACAGCCAGTGCACTCAGCCATCCGTCCCCGTTCGGACCTTCGAAGTTGTCCAAGGCAGCGGTGGAAAGCCCGGTGTTACCGCTCAAGGCTGAGTAGGAGCATCGAGTTGGGTTCCCAACTGGTGGACAAACGATGCTGTCGAGTGGTCCCCAAATGGCGAAGTCGAAGTCGGATGTCCAGACTGGCGATAGTGTGAAGCCCAACGTACCGTCCGTCGCGATGGTGAACCGGGTCCAGATGCCACCACGCTCACCGCTTATCAGGCATCCTTGGTTCGTTGGGTTAAGGTCTACGGCGAATCCGTTCGTCAATGCCGCTCCAGGGAACACGGTGTCACCACATAGCCGCGTGGCACCAACACAATCCCCAGGTAAGGGCGGCGGAGCTTCGCAGTCGACCACACCTGTGTAAAGGTCCGTGCTCGTGGACATGTTCCATCCCTGGTAGAACGCTCCAGCTGTCCCATACAGGCCAAGACCCACGGAATTCTCCGCGTTGAGCGCACCGGCCGTGTAGCTCAGCGTGAGCACATCGCCGATGTCCACACCGATCAACCGCACGGCATAGCCTCCTGCTTCCAAACTGTCCAAGGTGACCGGCCCACCATTCACGCTATACCCGATCCGCGCTCCAGTACCCCAGCCATCACCGAAGGAATCGAAGAGCTCGAGCTGATAGATGCAATCACCTTCCGGGAATTCAAGTATCCCGTAAGCACACAGGCCCAAGCTGCCTACCTCCCCATTATAGCCCCACAGGCGGAGGTACACTATGGTGCCGGGCTCAAGGTCGTTGAAGTCGAAGTAGGGCATCTGGCCCGGTCCATCATCGTCATCACACTCGAGCAGGGTGAAGGGACCATCGCAAGAAGGCGCGCTATACAGCGCCATGGCCGCATCCGTCATGGTCCCAGCCGTCGCCTCGATCCGGAGCAGACCTGAAGGTGGAACGGTGATGAGGTACCAGACATCGGCATTCACGAGGGAACCGCAACCAGGCGATGCCACGGTCGTGGTCAACGTAGCCCCAAGGTTGTCCACTGCCAAGGAGATGCAATCCTGATCAACCGGCAATGTGAGCGCCGTGCAGGGTTCATCGTTCACTGCCTGCGCGGCCAGCAATAGTGGCAGGAAGCCGGTGCTGAGCACCACGATCGGACGTCGCATGAGAGGCCTTTGCTCAAAGGTGGGGTGAATTCGGGTACCAGGTCGAATGTTTCGGGGGAACCACGTCCGATTATCTTGGCATGAACTGTCATGCAGGATATCACCCGTTCCCCGCTCTTCAGCGCCGATCTCGCGCCCATCCCACCGGAGAAGCGCACCTGGACCAGGTGGAACCTCGCGGCGCTGTGGGTGGGCATGGCGGTCTGTATACCGACCTACCTGCTCGCTTCCTACATGATGCGAGCTGGGCTGAGCTGGCAGGCCGCGCTCACCATCATCGGCCTGGCGAACCTGGTGATCACCGTTCCGATGGTGTTGAACGGTCACGCCGGAGTGAAGTACGGCATACCCTTCCCCGTGCAAGGCCGCGCGGCCTTTGGTACGTTGGGCGTGCATATCCCGAGCATCGTGCGGGCGATCGTGGCCTGCGGCTGGTTCGGTGTACAGACCTGGATCGGTGGCCTCGCCATCTACTCCATCTG